>CANMZY010000160.1:0-7333 GCA_947502425.1 Verrucomicrobiales bacterium | reverse complement strand
TTTCACTAGCACCAATGGGACGGCCACCGCCGGTTTGGATTATTCCGCGACCAATGGCGTGCTGTCGTTCCTCCCGGGTGAGACCATCAAATATTTTAACGTGTTCATCAATGAAGACACGCACGGCGAGGTCAACGAAACGGTGGGCCTGGTTTTGCAGCCCGTCATTGGGACGGGTTCGGCGCTCCTGGGGATCACCAACGCCGTGCTGACCATCGCGGACAATGAGACCGGTTCCGGCGTGCTCGGTTTCAGCACCAACAGCTACACGGTCAGCGAGGATGGAAATTTTGTGACCATCCAAGTCATCCGCACCAACGGGTTCTTTGGCACCGCCGCCGTGAATTTCAACACGAGCAACGGCACCGCGCTGGCCGGCGTCAAGTATTACGCGACCAACGGCACCCTGACCTTTGAGAGCGGCGAGGCGAGCAAGAGCTTCACCGTGAGGGTCATCAACGGGACGAACATTGAAGGCTCGCAGACGGTGCAGCTCCTGTTGTCCGATGCGATCGTCGGTTCCTCGATTGGCCTGCGCGGCGCAGAACTGGTCATTCATGACGATGAATCGGCGGGTAGCATCGAGTTCGACCAGGCTGTCTATGCGGTGAATGAAAATGCGGGCGGCGCCTTGATCACGTTGCGGCGTGTCGGCGGCAGCGTGGGCGCGGTGTCCGTCACCTATCAGACCAGCGGTGGCACGGCCACCCCGGGATTCGGCTCGGACTACCTCAGCGTCACCGGCCAGGTGGTCTTCGCGCACGGCCAGACCTCGACCAATTTCGTCATCACCATCCGGGAGGACGTGCTCTCCGAAGGCACGGAAACCATCGGCCTGCTGCTTTCCACCAATGCCAATTCCAACGGTGCATTCATTGGCACGCAGGGCACGGCCCGGATCGAGATTGTGGACAATGACACCAGCTTCACCTTCATCGCGCCCGGCTACACGGTCACGGAGACCGGCACGGTTGCCACCATCACCGTGCTGCGGTTCGGCAACACCAATTCCGCGGCCACGGTCGATTTCGGCACCACGCCCGGTAGCGCCACGCCGGGTCTCGATTATTATTCGACCAACGGCACGCTCCAATTTGCCGCCGGTGTCACCAACCAGACGTTCCTGGTCCGGATCATCGACGACACCCTGCCCGAAGGCGACGAGTATCTGAACCTGACCCTCTCCAATCCGAGCGGTGGGGCCACCCTGATTCCTTTGCCGACCGCCATCCTGAACATCACGGACAACGACGTCACCCTCAGCTTCAGTTCACCGACCTACTCGGTCGGCGAGTCAAACACCTTGAAGACCATCTCCCTGCTCCGCAGCGGTGCGACCAACACCTCGGCCACGGTGCAATACTCGATCACGGATGGAACCGCCACCGCGGGCTCGGATTATTCCGCGGCAAACGGCACCCTTAGCTTCCCGCCCGGCGTGATCAGCAATGGTTTCACCGCCACCATTTTTGATGACCTGATCGCCGAAGGTGACGAGACCGTCGCTCTCACCCTGCTGAACCCCACGGGCGCACTGCTTGGTGGCCAACCGACCGCCGTGCTCTCGATCATCGACAACGATTCGAGCGTCGGCTTCTCGACCACCAGCTACGTTGTCAACGAAAAGGCGACCAACGCGGTGATCACCCTGGTTCGCAAAGGCCTGGCCTCCGGCCAGGTCACTGTTGTCTTCAAGACCACCATACTTGGCACCGCCACCGTCAACTCGGATTATCTGGCCGTCTCCAACGTGGTGACCTGGTCCGATGGTGATCTGACTCCCAAGACCGTGCTGGTTCCGATCATTGATGACTCGGTTCTGGAAGGATCCGAGACCGTGAACCTGAATCTGTCCAATCCGACCGGCGGTGCCTTACTGGAAATCGCCGCGGCCACACTCTTTATCGTGGACAATGCCGGCAGCATCGCCTTCACCTCGGCCAGCTACACCGTCATCGAGGGCAACAACGCCGTCCTCACCCTGACCCGCACGGGCGGCAGCAACGGCGTGGTCACCGTGCAATTCACCGCCAGCGGCGGCAGCGCCACGCCGGGGCTGGATTACATCAATGCCACCGGCCTCGTCGCCTTCGCCCATGGTGAGACCACCAAGACCCTGACCCTGCCGATCGTGGATGACGCGCTCGTCGAGGGCCTTGAAACCGTCCAGGTCATCCTCTCCGCCGCCGCCGCCGGCGCGCGCGTTGGCAGCCCGGACACGGCGGTGGTGGTCATTTTCGACAATGAAGTCGGCGTCATCGTGGACAGCGGCTCGGCCCTGATCGGGGAAGGCACCCCCAATGGCATCATCGATCCGGGTGAGACTGTCAGCTTCATCTTCTCACTCCGCAACGTCGGCTCGGTGGACACGACCAGCCTGCGCGCCACCTTGCTCCCGGGCAACGGCGTCGCCAGTCCCAGGGGCTTCCAGGACTACGGCGCGGTCATCGCCGGCGGCAATTCCGTCTCTCGGCCGTTCACCTTCACCGCCAGCGGCACCAACGGCAGCCAGCTCAACGCGACCCTGCTGTTGACCGACGGCGAGATCACCAACGGCTACGTGACCTTCACCTACATCGTCGGCTCCGGCGCGGTGACCTTCGCCAGCGCGAATCCGATCACCATTAATGACCACGCGCCCGCCTCGCCGTATCCCGCTGCCATTGTCGTCGCGGGCGTCGCCGGGAACATCACCAAGGTCACCGTCAAGCTAAACAATCTTACCCATGGCTTCCCGGACGATCTCGACATCGCGCTGGTCGGACCCCACGGCCAAGTGGTCATGCTCATGTCGGACTCGGGTGGTGGCAACTCGTTGAACAATGTCACCCTCACGTTCGATGATGCGGCCGCCAGCGGGCTGCCGGATTCCGCCGCCATCAGCACCGGAACGTATCGCCCCTCAAATAATGGCGTGCAGTCTGATCCGTTCACCGCCCCTGGCCCCGTCTTTCCCTTCAGCACGCTGCTCTCCTCCTTCAACGGCACCGCCCCGAACGGAATCTGGTCGCTCTTCATCATGGACGACACCTCGCAGGACAACGGCCTCGTCGCCGGCGGCTGGAGCGTGACCCTCACGACCAGCGGCGGCCTGCCAGCCGGCGCCGATCTCTCGGTGTCCGCGAGCGACTCGCCTGATCCCGTCCTGCTCAACGGCACCCTGACTTACTCGATCTCGGTGACGAACCACGGCCCGGGCACCGCCACGAATGTTCTCTTCACGAACCTCCTGCCGCTGGGTGTGAGCTTCTCCTCCGCCTCCTCCAGCCAGGGCAGCGTCTCGTCGACCGCCGGCCAGGTCACCGGCAACCTTGGCAACCTCACTAATGGCGAGTTCGCGACCGTGATCATCAGCGTCACCGCGCCGAACTTCTCCACCGTCCTGACCAACATCGCCAGCGTGACCGCGCTGCAGACCGACTTGAATCCCGGCAATAACGTCGCTTCGGTCAAGACCACCGTCACCACCGTCACCATCGTCCCGGCCCTGAGCTTCAGCCTCAAGAGCAGCAGCTTCGTCGTCACCTGGCCGGCCGTGGCGAACAACTTCGTGCTCCAGGTCACGCCCACCTTCACCCCCGCCGACTGGGCGAATGCGACGAACGCCGTCCAAAACATCAGCGGCACGAACACGGTGTCCGTGCCGCTGTCCACCGGGGCGTCGAGGTTCTATCGGCTCCGCATGGTGCCGTGACCCGGCGGTTGGCCCATGTGGATCCAGCGTTATCCCGTCGGCCCCGCTCCTTGGGGCGACAGGTTTGGCAGGTGTACATTTTTTGAGAAGGTCAATTTGATTAAAGCATGAAAAGGATTCCATCGCTTTTCCCCATGCCCCTTGCGCTCGGAATTTGTTTTGCTCCCGCCGCCCCGGCCTTTCAACCCCCGGCCCGTCCGCCCCTGGCAAATTTCGACCGTCGCCATCCGGAACCGCCGGCCGCGTCCGAACTGCCGGTGGAAAAGCTGCCCGCCTCCACCGCCGAGGCCGATCCCAATCCGGCCAACAGTCTCTCGGAGAAAACTGTTTCCGCGGTTGGCCCGTCACAGTTGCAGTTTACTCGCTCCGGCAACCTCTTCATTGCTTCCTGCCCGCTGCCGCCGGATTCTACCTGCTCGAATCCACGCCCAGCCTCACGCCATCCGTCGTCTGTTCGTCGGTGGCCGCGCCCGTCTCGGTCGTCGGCAATCTCAACTTCATTACCAACCATGTCACCGGAGCGAACCTCTTTCTCCGCCGCCGTGCCCCTTGATCGCTCCATCTGGCGGCGCGGTGCAATCCGCCCGCCCGGGCTTGCATGAAAGTTTTTGGACTAACCGGCGGGATCGGCATGGGCAAATCCACCAGCGCCGAATTTCTTCGCGCCCGCGGGGTTGCCGTGGTGGACACCGACGTCCTCGCCCGTGAGATCGTCGAGCCGGGCGGGCCGGCTCTGGCCGAGATCACGGCACTGTTTGGTGGCGGGGTGATTGATGCCTCCGGCGCCTTGCGCCGGGATCGCCTGGCGGAGTTGGTTTTTGCGGACGCCGCGAAGCGCTGGCAGATCGAGGCCATCCTGCATCCGCGCATCCGTTACCTCTGGCAGCAGCAGATCGAAACCTGGCGTTTGGAAAAGCGGCCGATAGCCGTGGTGGTGATTCCCTTGCTCTACGAAACGGACGCGGCTGCGTCATTCGACCGCGTGATTTGCGTGGCCTGTTCCGCCCGCAGCCAGCGCGGGCGTTTGCTGGCGCGCGGCTGGTCGCCGGAACAGATCGACCGGCGCAACCAGGCCCAGTGGTCCGTGGAAAAAAAGATGGCGCTGGCTCACCACGTCATCTGGACCGAGGGGGCACTGGAAGTTCACGCCGCGCAGCTCGACCGGATTCTCGCCGCTCTTTAGCCACCCTGTTGGCCGCCGTTCTTGCGGTTCAATGCGGACATTCCCGACAGGATCAGGACCAGCGAGCCCACCACCGTGCCCGCGATGTTGAGAGGAATTCCCGCCAGGAGCCCGCCGAACAGCCCCTTCGCCGCGGCGGCC
Organism: Verrucomicrobiales bacterium; assembly: GCA_947502425.1. Classification (GTDB taxonomy): domain Bacteria; phylum Verrucomicrobiota; class Verrucomicrobiia; order Limisphaerales; family SIBH01; genus SIBH01. The sequence continues at coordinate 2,315 of CANMZY010000160.1, read as the reverse complement.
AAGAAGCTGTCCCGGCTTCTGAACTTCTGCACCATGAAGACGCACGCCGTCGTCAGCAGGAACGCCAGCGGCCCCGCCACCACCCAGCCCAGCTCTGCCGTGAGGGCTTCCGGCGCAAAAAACAAATTGTCGAAAAAAAGGATCAGCGCGCCGCTGACCGGATGGAGCCAGACCCATGATTTTTTGGGCGGCGCTTCGGCGGTGAGCCGGACGGGCGGAGCCTCGATGACCGGCGGCGGCTCCGGATGGGTGGGCTTGATTTCCAGACGGTCGCTCATACACCGAATCTTAAACGCGCCCGGCGGCAAAGCAATTTGGGAAGTGAAAAATTTGGTTCGCCGCTGTTTCCGGGGGGATGGACGCGGCAGCGACTGGAGAGAGAATCACACCCACCCGCCCCGAAAAAGTTCACGGACGAGACGCCCGGAACACAGCCGGGACGGCTGCGCCACTAAGAACAGTGTTCAGATGCACTCCGGTCATGGGCGCCTGAATTTTGCGGGTTGAGCGGCCATGGCGGTTCAACTACTGTGCGCGTGATTTCTTTTCGTGCCTGATGAAACAAACCGATACCATTCTTGACCGCATCATGGTCGCGGTGCGCCGCGAAGTCGCCGAGGCCAAGTCGCACCGACCGCTCGCGGAACTGCGCCGCCTGGGCGCCGATGCGCCGCCGGTGCGTTCACTCAAGGACGCGCTGCTCGGCGGGTTCGGATTGATTGCCGAGATCAAGGAGCGTTCGCCCAGCCAGGGCGCGATGCGCCGCGCCAACGTGGACGCCGCGCCCGCCGCCTATGAGCGCAGCCCTCTGGTGCGCGCCAATTCGGTGCTGACCAACGCCAGCCATTTCGGGATGAGCATCGAGCGGCTGCGCGCAGTGAAGCTCGCGGGCACCAAGCCGGTGCTGCGGAAGGATTTTATTTTCGACGACTACCAGGTGCATGAAGCCCGCGCCTTCGGGGCCGACGCGATTTTGCTAATGGCCAATCTGCTGGAGCCGGCCGAGCAGCGCCGTCTTTTCCAACTCGCGCGCGAACTCGGCCTCGAGGTGCTTTTTGAGTTTCACACCGTCGAGGAGATTGGGCAGGCCCCGGACGGCGCGGAAATTTTCGGCATCAACAGCCGGACGTTCTCCACGACCAGCGCGGCCTACGAATCCGCCCGCGCCGACCGTGCCGCCGGCGCGCAGCGCGACCTCACCACCGATCCGGGCCGCTTCGATCTTGGCGCGCACCTCCCGCGGCGCGCCGTGAAGGTGGCTGAGAGCGGAGTGGCGCCCGCCACCGTGCGGCGCCTGCGCGACGAACTCGGCTATCACACCGCGCTCGTCGGCACCTCGTTGCTGCTCGCCGAGGGGGGAGTGGCCCATGAACTGGCGGCGTTCGAGCGCGCGCTGGCATGAATCCGCCAACGGCCTGGATCACCGGCGCGGGTGGACTCATCGGCAGCCACCTCGTCGGCACCGCGCCGTCCGACTGGCGCGTGCGCGGTCTCACCCGGAACGCGCTCGACCTCGCTGACTTTTCCGCGGTGGAGCGCGCCTTCCGGCAGGACGCGCCCGCGCTGGTGGTTCATTGCGCGGCGATGAGCCGCTCCCCCGCGTGCGAGCAGAATCCACCGCTCGCCCGCAAACTGAATGTCGAGATGACCGCGCACCTCGCCGCGCTCGCTGTTGAAATCCCCTTCGTGTTTTTCTCCACCGATCTCGTCTTCGACGGACGCATCGGCCATTACGACGAGACCGCCATGCCGAATCCGCTCAATGTCTATGCCGAAACCAAGGTCGCGGCGGAGCAGATCGTTCTCCGCAACCCGTGCCACACCGTCGTCCGCACCTCGCTGAATTGCGGCGCGTCGCCGACCGGTGATCGCGGCTTCGCGGCGGAGATGCGGCTCGCGTGGCAGGCGGGCCGGACGTTGAATTTGTTCACCGACGAATTTCGCAATCCGATTCCGGCCTTCGTCACCGCGCGAGCCGTGTGGGAATTGATCGCGCACCATGCCCCCGGACTCTTTCACCTGGCCGGCAGCGAAATTCTTTCGCGCTGGCAGATCGGCCAACTGCTGGTCGCGCGCTGGCCGGAGTTGAATCCCCGCCTCGAGGCTGCCTCGCTGCGCGACTACCACGGCCCGGCGCGCCCGCCGAACACGACGCTCCACAGCGCGAAGATTCAGAAGCTGCTCTCCTGCCCGCTGCCCGGCCTGACGGAATGGCTGGCGGCGCATCCGAACACGCCGGTATGAAAGAGAATTTTTTGAACTCCGAAACCGGGACGGCCGCAGTTGGTGGGCAGAGGTCGCGCCGGTCACCGTGG
>CANMZY010000159.1:0-7341 GCA_947502425.1 Verrucomicrobiales bacterium | reverse complement strand
CTGTCTCCGCTCCTTGCAAATTAAGCCACCACAAAAAACCGTGCTCGACAGCCGAAACGGCCGGTCGCTAGTCTGCTTTCAACAGTCCTGACAAAAAAGCAGTCGTCCTTGAACCGCCCCGCACCAATTCAATTTCCCCGCCACCCCATGCCTGACTCCTCCTCGAATCCCTTCTCTCTCGCCGGTCGCGTGGCCCTCGTCACTGGCAGCAGCACCGGCCTGGGCAAGGTCATGGCCATCGCTCTCGGCCAGGCCGGGGCCAAGGTCGCCTTGAACTACGCCCACAACACCGCCCGCGCCGAACAGTCCTTCGCCGAGTTCCAGGCCCGCGGTCTCACCGGCGCGCTCTTCCAGGCCGACGTGACCAGCGAGACGGACGTGGCCCGGATGCACGGCGAAATTTCCAAACAGCTCGGCCCCGTGGACATCATCGTCATCAACGCCACCTGCGACCAGCCGCAGAAGCCGATCGAGGATTACGACTGGGCCTTCTACCAGCGAATGCTGGATTTTTTCATCAAGAGCCCCTTCCTCCTTACCCGCGCCTGCCTGCCCCACATGAAGGCGCAGCGCTGGGGCCGCATCATCAATATCGGCTCCGAGGTCTTTTCGCGCGGCGTGCCGAACTTCACCGCCTACGTTGCGGCCAAGGGCGGACAGAACGGGTTTCATCGCAGCCTCGCCGGCGAACTCGCGCCCCACGGCATCACCGTGAACATGATTGCCCCGGGCTGGATTCCCGTGGAACGCCACGAGAAGGACCCGCAGGAACTCAAGGACGGCTATCGCGCGCTCATCCCCGTCAAGCGCTGGGGCGTCCCGACCGACCTTGACGGATCAGTCGTCTTTCTCGCCAGCGAAGCCTCCTCGTTCATCACTGGCCAGACGCTGCACGTGAACGGGGGCTTGACGGTCTGCTAGTTTCCGCATTTCCTAACCCCACATCACTATGAAAAAACTGCTCAACCTGTCCGTCCTCGCCGTGCTCCTGGTCGGCCTCACCTCCTGCAAAGACAAAGCCGCGACCGGTCCCGGCGGCGACGCCCCGGCCAAGTCCGGCAAGAAACTGAAAATCGCGTTCGTCTCCAACGGCGTCGCGTCCTTCTGGACCATTGCCGCCGCCGGCGTGAAGACCGCCGGTGAAAAGCTGGGCGTGGACGCGGTGACGCTCATGCCGGTCGAGGGCATCAGCGATCAGAAACGGATGATCGAGGATTTGCTGACGAAGGGCGTGGACGGAATTGCCGTCAGCCCGATTGACCCGGCCAACCAGTCCGAGGTGCTCAACCAGGCCGCGAAACGCGCCAAGCTCATCACGCACGATTCCGACGCGCCCAACTCCGACCGGCTCGTTTACATCGGCATGGACAACTACAAGGCCGGCCGCATGTGCGGCGACCTCGTGCGCGAGGCCATGCCCAACGGTGGCTCGGTCATGATTTTCATCGGCCGCATGGAGCAGGACAACGCCAAGCGCCGCCGCCAGGGAACGATTGACGCCATCCTTGGCCGCCCCGAGAACCCGACCAACTTCGATCCTGCCGACAAGGTGATCGAAGGTAATGGCTTCAAAATTCTCGGCACACTCACCGACCAATTCGACCGCGCCAAGGGCAAGGCCAATGCCGAGGACACGCTCGCGAAATATCCCGACATCGGCGGCATGGTCGGCCTTTTCGCCTACAACCCGCCGCTCATGCTCGAAGCGCTCCAGCAGGCCGGCAAGTTGAACAAGGTGAAAGTCATCGCCTTCGATGAAGACGACGCCACGCTCGCGGGCATCCAGAAAGGCACCGTCCACGGTACCGTCGTGCAGAACCCCTACATGTATGGCTACAAGTCCGTCGAGGTGTTGAACGAAATTCTCAAGGGCAGCACCACCGTGATCCCACCCAGCAAGTTCATCGACATCCCAGCCCGGCAGATTCGCAAGAACAACGTAGACGAATTCTGGACCGACCTGAAGGCGAAGGTCGGGGGTAAATGAGAATGGCGAAGGTCGAATCTCTAATTCGACCCACGCCACTCTGCATTCGTCATTCCCATGCCCCCGCTCGTTGAAGCCCGCTCGCTGACCAAGTCCTTTCCCGGCGTGCGCGCGCTCAAGGGCGTGAGCCTCACCGTGCAGCATGGCGAAGTACTCGCGGTCATCGGCGAGAACGGTGCCGGCAAGAGCACGCTGATGAAAATCCTTGCCGGCGTGCAGACCGCCGACTCCGGCGAAATCCTCCTCGACGGTCGGCCCGTCCCACTCCGCTCGGTTCACGACGCCCTCGCCAACGGCATTGCGCTCATCCATCAGGAGCTGAACCTCGCCGACAACCTCGACGTGGCCGCGAACATTTTCCTGGGCCGCGAGCCGCGCCGGTTCGGCCTGATGGATACCGCGCGCATGCAGCGCGAGGCCCGGCAGTTCCTTGACGCCGTCGGGCTGGATGTGAAGACCGACACGCTCGTCAGCACGTTGGCCATCGGCCAGCAGCAGTTGGTGGAAATCGCCAAGGCCCTTTCCACCCAGGCCCGCGTGCTCATCATGGACGAGCCGACTTCCAGCCTCTCCGCGCGCGAGGCGGACAACTTGTTCAAAGTCATCCGCGACCTGCGGACGCGCGACGTGAGCATCGTTTACATCTCGCACCGTCTCGGCGAAGTGAAGCTGCTTGCCGATCGCGTGACCGTCCTGCGCGACGGCGAAAACAGCGGCGACCTCGCCCGCGAGGAAATCAGCCACGGCGCGATGGTGAAGCTGATGGTCGGCCGCGACCTCTCCCAGTTTTATCCGCACGCACCGCACCAGGCCGGCGAAGTTGCGCTGCAAGTGGACCGCCTGCGCACCCCGGCGCACCCGCGCCACGAGGTCAGCTTCCAAGTCCGTTCCGGAGAAATCGTCGGCCTTGCCGGTCTCGTCGGCGCGGGGCGGACGGAAATATTACTTTCGCTCTTCGGGGTCACCCCCGCCCTCGGCGGAACGATTCGTGTCAGCGACCGGGAGGTTTCTCCCGGCTCCCCGCAGGAAGCCATCGCGGCCGGCCTGGCCCTCGTGCCTGAGGACCGCAAAAAGCAGGGCGTTGTGCTGGAGATGCCGGTGCGCGAAAACGTCAGCCTCGCCAGCCTGCGCCGCGACCAGCGGAGCGGCTTTCTCAACCAGCGCCGCGAAGTGGAGCTGAGCACCGAGATGATCGGCGCGATGCGCATCAAGACGCCGAGTGACCGCCAGGTGGTGCAGTTCCTCTCCGGCGGCAACCAGCAGAAGGTCGTCCTCGGCAAGTGGCTCGCCATCCGGCCCCGCGTGCTTTTCCTCGACGAACCGACGCGCGGCATCGACGTGGGTGCGAAGCAGGAGATTTACAGGCTCATGGAGGAACTCGCGCACCAGGGCGTGGCGATTCTTTTTGTCTCCAGTGAAATGGAGGAGGTCCTCGGCATGAGCGACCGCGTCCTCGTCATGCACGAAGGCCGTCTGACCGGCGAGCTCGCGCGTAAAGAACTCAGCGAGGAGGCTGTCATGCACCTCGCCACCGGACTCACCACTTCCCTCACCGCATGAAAAAACTTCTCGGCATCTTCGGTCTCCTGCTCGCCGTCTGCCTCTTCGCCATGTGGGCCAGTGAGAGCTTTCGCTCCGGCTACAACGTCGAGAACCTGATCCGCCGCACCGCGCTCTTCGGTGTCATTGGCATCGGCGTGACCTTTGTCATTGTCACGGGCGGGGTGGATCTCTCCATCGGCTCTGTGATTTGTCTCGTGGGCTGCGGTCTGCCGTGGCTGCTGACGGTGCAGAAGTGGTCGTTGCCGGCGGCGCTGACGGCCGTCGTGGTCGTGTCCGTGGGCATCGGACTGTTTCACGGACTGCTCATCACGCGGCTGAAGTTGCAGCCGTTCATCGTGACGCTCTGCGGCCTGATGCTCTATCGTGGCATCACGCGCGGCTTCACCGGTGACCAGACCGTAGGTTTTGGCGACGGCTACAAGGGCCTGCGCGTTTTGTCCACGGGCAAGATTCCCATCCCGTTTGTGCAAGGCTTCGAGATTCCCGCGCCGTGGGTCGTGCTCGTCATCGTCGCCATCCTCGCCGCCATTTTTCTTAACCGCACGATCTACGGCCGCTACCTCCTCGCGCTCGGCCGCAACGAGGACGCCGCGCGCTACAGCGGCATCAATACCGGCGGCATGATCATCCTCGCTTACGTCATCTGTTCCACGCTGGCCGGACTGGGCGGCGTGCTCTTCGTCCTCGATGTGAACTCTGCGCAGCCCGTGGACTTCGGAAACTTCTACGAGCTTTACGCCATCGCGGCGGCGGTGCTGGGTGGTTGCAGCCTGCGCGGCGGCGAAGGCTCAATCCTCGGCGTCCTCATCGGCACCGCCCTGATTCTCGTGCTGCGGAACGTCGTCACGCTGGTGACCAACCACAGCAATATCGAGTTCGCCATCATCGGCACCGTCATCCTCGCCGGCGTGATCGCGGATGAACTGGTGAAGCGCTACGCCGTGAAGCGTCGTGCCGCCAAGGCGCTCGCCGAAGAAACCGCCCGGCGGTAAGCCGGAGGTTCTCCAATTCCGGAGACAAAACGTTTGTCGCCCGTCCAAGTCGGCGTAAAGTCATTGGAAATGATCCCGGCACACAAACAGCCCCTCCACGTTCCAACACTCTTGCACGCCATCGCCTGCGCGCTGCTTCTCGGCGCGTTCCCGCTGGTCGCAGCCGCGGCGGACTACGCCATCGTCGTCTCCGCAAAGACCGACGCCGATCCAAAATGGCATGCAGTCGTCGAGGCGCTGCGTGTTCAGCATCACGCCAGCGTCACCACGTTCAACGCCAGCGTTGATGAAGCGTTGCCGAAGCTGCGCGCGGAGTTTCCGCGCTACGCCTGCTTCGTCGCCACGCCGGAGGAGGCTGGCCGGGAATTCGTCGCGCGCGTTCACCGGCTCACCCGGCGGTTCGACGATGATCCTTACACAGATTGTTTTTGGGGGATCGTGACCGGCTACGACGCGGCGAACGCCCTGCGCATCGTGCAGCACAACGAGCCGCTTCTGATTCGCAAAGCCGCCAGCGGCACGGATCTTCCGCTGCGTTCGTTCGAGCAGGGCGTGACCTTTTCCGAACTCGAGAAGGGCAAGATCATCCGCAAGACTGGCAGCCAGCCGGCTGTCAGCCGGGGGCTGGACGACTCCACGGCCTCGATCGTCAAGGTGCTCAACGACGAAAAGCCCGATCTGTTTGTGACCAGCGGTCACGCCACCGAGCGCGACTGGCAGATCGGCTTCCGTTATCGCGCCGGCCAATTCCGTTGTGCCGATGGAAATCTTTTTGGTCTCGATCTCGCCAAGACCCGCCATCCGGTTGCGTCGCCGAATCCCAAGGTTTATCTCGCCGTCGGCAACTGTCTGATGGGCCACATCGACGGCAAGGACGCGATGGCCGCGGCCTTTCTGAACAGCGGCGGCGTGCAGCAGATGGTCGGTTACACCGTCAACACCTGGTACGGCTACGGTGGCTGGGGGATGCTGGATTATTTCGTCGAACAGCCGGGCCGGTTCACGCTGGCTGAAGCGTTCTTCGCCAACCAGCAGGCGCTCGTCCACCGGCTCGCCACATATTTCCCCGCACTCCTCGACGCCACGATTGACGAGAATGCCCGCACCACGGCGAAGATCACCCCGAACGAAGCCGCGACCAAGGCCGGCCTCACCGCCCAGGACGGACGCGGACTGCTCTACGACCGCGATGTGGTTGGCTTCTACGGCGATCCGGCGTGGGAGGCGCGGCTTGCCTCGAAGGACTGCGCCTGGGAGCAGACGCTGGTCGAGCGCGAGGGCGTCTTCACCTTCACCGTCACGCCGAAACGCGGCGCGGCCTCGTTCGCGAAGACGGACAACAACGGTTCGCAGCGCGGGGGACGCCCCATCTTCCAGCTTCTGCCGCAGCGCGTGAAAGACATCGCCGTCACCGAGGGCGGCGACTTGCAGCCGACGATCACCGACAACTTCCTGCTCATCCCGAATCCCGGCGTCTGCGATCCGTCGCGTCCGTACCGCGTCGTCTTCCGCGCGCGGAAACTTTAACGGGGAAATTTCCCGGAGATTGGGGGCGGACGGGGATTCGGAAACTGGCATGGGGAGCGCACGCTCCACGTTCGTCATTCCTTCCAGACTTCCAGTTCCGTGACGCCGGTGCGGGCCTTGCCTTGGTGGGTGAAGACGACGCGGAGTTTCGGGGCGGTGACCTTGCTGAAGGTCACGGTGTTGATGGCGCTGCCGACCGGGACCGCAGGCTTGTTCACCGGGCCGGCGACGTCGCGCCATTCGTCCCCGGCAAAGTATTGCACGGTGAAGCCGGCGGGCGCCTGCACTCCGCCCCGGTCGTCGAAGATGTAAATTTCCACGCGGCTCATCTCCTGGGGCGCGCCGAAATCAACTTCGAGCCAGTCGGTGGCGTTGGTCGAGCCGTAGCTGGTCCAGCGGTTCACGGGCGTGGGACTGTAGCCCACGCGGCCGTCGATGGCGGATTTCGGGACGCCGCCGAAATGGTCGCTGGCGGAGGCGCTGGCCTTGGGAAAACCTTCACCTTTCATGTTCAACGCGAGATTGCCCGGCGGCGGCGGGGCGGGCGAGTAGGGCAGCGCGCCTTCGCCCCAGGCCTCGAATTCGCTCAGGCCCGTGCGGGCCGCCGCCGCGTGGGTGAAGACGGCGCGGAGCTTCTGCACGTCGAAGGTGGCGAACTTGATCGAATTGGCGCGAGGGCCGGTGGGAAGCGCGGGCGTGCGCTGCTGGTTCGGAACCGGCTTCCACGCGCCGCCGTCCAGGAACTCCAGCTCGTACTTTGCCGGGGCGAGAAGGTTCGTGCCGTCGTCGAGGAAGTGGAGCTTCACCTCGCTCACGCGGCGCGGCACGCCGAGGTCCAGGGTGATCGAGTCGATGGCGTTCGGGGAGCCGGCGGTGGTCCAGCGGTTGGGCGGATGGATCGTGTACCAGGCGTGGCCGTCGTTGACCTTGGCCAGCGAGGTTTTCGGGCTGGTGAAGGAGGCGGTGAAGCGCGGGAAGTAATCGCCGTCGTTGTTCACGGCGTAGTTCAGGCGCGGCGCGCGGCGCGGTGGCTGTTCCAGCGCGACCGGCATCTTCGCGATGATCTTGCCCAGCGTCTTCATGGAGGCGAGCTCCTTCCCGTCCACCAGCACGCGTAAACCTGCGCCTTTGCCGTAGCGTGAGCCGTCCTTGTCCCAGACGATGCTCAGGCGATGGCCGCGGTAGGGCACGTCATCAAGCGCGAAATAGGGCCAGTCCGCCGGCGCAAGCGGGTCAATCTCGATCACGTCATCCGCGCGGGTCTTGAGGCCG
>CANMZY010000158.1:0-7372 GCA_947502425.1 Verrucomicrobiales bacterium | reverse complement strand
AGATGTCCCAAGTTTTGAGCGCCCGCCAAAACGAAGCGGTGCAGGGATTGTTCCAGCCCAGAGGCCGCGCGGGCGGCCAGCACGGCCAGGGGTTCGGAGATGGCGGCGGCGAGTGGCTTCCTGGCTTCCGTTTCAGGGCAGGTGGTTTTCATGCCCACAGCTTACACAGACCAGCCCTGCAATAAAGTGAGATGCGCCCGGGCTGGGGACGCGGGCCGGTCTTTGATTGCCCGTCCTCCCCGTTTCGTTAGACTCGCCGCATGAATTCACGTCGCATCACTCCGCGTCACGCCGGTCGCGATCTCCGGCCCCACCACGCGGAAAAACTGGCCGGGAAGTAACACCGCATGTCCCCGGAACCTCCCTCCGTCCGCGCCGCGAAAAATTTCTCCGCCACCTTCGGGCGTGCCCCGCGCTGGCTCGTCGCCGCGCCGGGCCGCGTCAATCTCATCGGCGAACACACCGACTACAACGACGGCTTCGTGCTCCCGATGGCCATCGAGCGCCGCACCGTCATCGCCGCCGCGCCGCACGGGCAGCGGCTCATCACGCTCCGCAGCGCGACGACGAAGGGTGAAGCCATCATTGATCTGACCCGGCCCGTCGAGCGTGGCGAACCGGCGTGGTCGAATTACGCGCGCGGCGTAATCGCCGGCTTCCAGCGGTTGGGCGCGACCTTCGACGGCTTCGACGCGCTGATTGATTCCGATGTCCCGCTCGGTGGCGGGCTTTCCAGCAGCGCGGCGCTGGAGGTCGCCACCGCGACGTTGCTCGAAGCTATCACCGGCCGCGTGCTCGATCCGGTCGAGAAGGCGCTGCTCTGCCAGCGCGCGGAGCATGAATTCGCGGGCGTCCCGTGTGGCATCATGGACCAGTTCACCTCGGTCATGGCGAAGGAAGGCCACCTGCTCCTGCTCGACTGCCACTCGCGCACGACGGAACTGGTGCCGCTGCGCGACCCGTCGATCGCCGTGCTCATTATCAACACCAACGTCCACCACGAGCTGGCCGGCGGTGAGTATGCCCGACGCCGCGCCCAGTGCGAGTCGGCGGCCAGTGCGCTACGCGTCCCCTCGCTGCGCGACGCCACGCTCGACCTGCTGCACGAGGCACGCGCACACATGGAGCCTGTCGCCTTTCGTCGCGCCCGCCACGTCATCACGGAAATCGAACGCACGCGGCAGGCGGCCCGGGCGATTCGTGCCGGCGACTGGGCCGCCACCGGCCAGTTGATGGATGCGAGCCACGCGTCGCTGCGCGATGACTTTGAGGTGAGCTGCGCGGAGCTTGATCTCGTCGTGGAACTCGCGCAAGCCATCGGCGAAAGCGGCGGAATCATCGGCTGCCGCATGACCGGTGGCGGCTTTGGCGGCTGTGCCGTGAGCCTCGTCCGCGTGGAGGCCATTCCGCAAATCACGACGCAGATCGCCGCCGCCTACCGGAAGAAGACCGGCTTGGAACCAACGATCTTTTCCTCCCGGCCGGCCGGCGGCGCGAGGGTGTTGTCATGAGCGCGGCGCTCCTCGAGATGCGGGGCATCGACAAATCCTTCGGCGCCGTGCAGGCGCTCGAGGACGTGAGCCTGACGCTGCGCTCCGGTGAAATCCACGCGCTGATGGGCGAGAACGGCGCGGGTAAATCCACGCTCATCAAAGTGCTTACCGGCGTCCACGGGCGCGACGGCGGCTCGATCACCTTCGACGGCCGCGCGATCTCGCCCCGCTCGCCGAAGGAAGCTGAGGCGCACGGCATCAGCACCGTCTATCAGGAGGTCAACCTCATCCCCACGCTCTCCGTCGCCGAGAATATCCTGCTCGGGCGGCAGCCGAAAAAATTGAGCGTCATCCAGTGGGGCGCGATGCGGCGGCAGGCGGCGCGCGCCTTGGACCGGTTGGGCCTGAAGCTCGACGTGACGCGCGAGCTGCGCTCCTGCTCGATCGCCCTCCAGCAGATGGTCGCCATCGCCCGCGCGCTCGACGTGCAGGCCCGGCTGCTCATCCTCGATGAACCCACCTCCAGCCTTGACGAGGAGGAGTGCGCTGCGCTCTTCGCGGTGCTGCGCCGGCTGCGCGGCGAAGGCCTGGCCATCGTCTTCGTCACGCATTTCCTCGACCAGGTTTATGCCGTGACCGACCGCATCACGGTGCTGCGGAACGGCGGATTCGTCGGCGAATTCGAGACGGCGCAACTGCCGCGTCTCGAACTGATCGGCAAGATGCTCGGCCGGGAAGTGAAGGACGAAACGAACGCGCCCGTCCCTGCGTCCATCGTCCACCGTTCATCGTCCCCGTTCCTCGAAACCAAGGCCCTCACCCGGCGCGGCGCCATGCAGCCCATCGACCTGCAAATCGCCGCCGGCGAAGTCGTCGGTCTGGCCGGCCTGCTCGGCAGCGGACGCACCGAGACGGCGCGGATGATTTTCGGCGCGGACCGGCCTGACTCCGGCGAAATCCGCGTGCAGGGCGAAGCTGTGAACTTGTCGTCGCCACGCGAGGCGATTCGCCGCGGCCTGGCCTTCTGCTCGGAGGATCGCAAGGCCGAGGGCATCATCCCGAATCTTTCCGTCCGCGAGAATCTCATCCTGGCATTACAAGCCAGCCGCGGCCCGGCGCGCTTGCTGCCGCGCGCCGAGCAGTGGCAGATCGCCGACCATTACATCCGTCTGCTCGACATCAAGACCCCTGGCCCGGAGACGCCCATCCGCCAGCTTTCCGGCGGCAACCAGCAGAAGGTGCTGCTCGCCCGCTGGCTCGCCTTGCAGCCGAAGCTCATCATCCTCGACGAGCCGACGCGCGGCATCGACGTGGGCGCGAAGGCCGAGATCGAGAAGCTCGTCGCCTCGCTCCGCGAAAAGGGGCTGGCCGTGCTGTTTATCTCCTCAGAGTTGGAGGAAGTGGTGCGGATGAGCCAGCGCGTGGTGGTGTTGCGCGACCGTCGCAAGGTCGGCGAACTGGCCGGCGGCGAAGTGAACGAGCACACCATCATGCACCTGCTCGCCAAGCATAAAGCGGGGCCAATGACGAAGGACGAATGACCAAGGGCGATTCCAGTTCAACGCGTTCTTCATTCTTCCAGCGCCTGCTCTGGCCGCTGGCCGGCCTCGGCCTGCTGCTGTTTTTCAATCTCTGCTTCGACCGCGCCTTCTTCGAGTTTACCACGCGCGACGGCAATCTCTACGGCCCGATCATGACCATCCTGCGGCTGGCCGTGAAGGTGATGCTGCTCGCCACCGGCATGACCCTCGTCATTGCTTCCGGGGGTGTGGATCTGTCGGTCGGTTCAGTCATGGCCGTGGTGGGCGCGCTGGTGGCGCATTTGTCGGCGCAGGGGCATTGGCCGTTCGTCGCCCTGCTCGGCGTGGCCGTGCTGGTGGCGCTGGTGGCCGGTGCGTTCAACGGCGCGCTCGTCGCCGGCGCCGGACTGCAGCCCATCGTGGCCACGCTCATCATGATGGTGCTCGGGCGCGGCGTGGCCTTGAGCATCACCGGCGGACTGCCGATCAGCGTGGCGGATCTGGGCCTGTTGTTCCTCGGTCGTGGCTTCATCGCGGGCGTGCCGGTTCCGATTCTCCTCGTGCTGGCCGTGGTTGCGCTCACCGCCCTCGTCTGCCGCAAGACCGCGCTCGGACTGTTCATCGAGGCCGTGGGCGACAACGAGACGGCCAGCCGGTTGTGCGGCGTGAACGCGCGCGGGATCAAGCTGGTCGTCTATCTGTTTTGCGCGGTCTGCGCGGCGCTGGCGGCGCTGGTCGCCATCGGCGATGTCGGGCGCGTCGAGCCGGACCGCCTCGGGCAGATGTTGGAACTGGACGCCATCACGGCCGTCGTGGTTGGTGGCACGGTGCTGACGGGCGGGCGCTTCTCGCTCGTGGGCTCGGTCATCGGTGCGCTGCTCATCCAGACACTCACGGTGACGCTGATCCGCCAGGGGATGCCTTCGGATGTCGCGCCCGTCCCGAAGGCGCTGGTCATCATCGTCGTCTGCCTGCTGCAATCGCCCAAGCTGCGCGGGCAGCTCGCGGCGTTGCGGCCCGGCGCGCGGAGGTCCGCGGCATGAACGCGATTTTCCGCCGGCAAAATCTTCCGCTGCTCGTCACCGCGGTGGTCTTCGTGGTCCTGTTCGGCGCCTTCTCCGTGGCCTTCAAAAATTTTCTTTCGCTGCGCGTGGTCACGAATCTGTTCATGAACAACGCCCACGTCGGCATCATCGCCGTGGGGCTGACCTTCGTGATTTTGTCCGGCGGCATCGACCTCAGCGTCGGCTCGGTGCTGGCCTTCACCACGATCTTCGTCGCCACGCTCATTGGGAAATTTCACGTCCACCCTTCTCTGGCCATCGCGCTCGCGCTCGCGGCCGGAACGGTCTTCGGCGCGGGTCAGGGGCTGCTGATCCAGCGTTATCAACTGCCGCCATTCCTCGTGACGCTGGCGGGCATGTTTCTCGCGCGCGGCCTCGCGTTCGTGGTCAGCGCGCAGGAGAGGGCGATTGAACACGGCTTTTACCAGGCGGTGGCGGACCTCGGCCTGCCGCTGCCCGGCGCGGTCATGTTCGGCTTCACGGCCTGCGTCTTCGTGTTGGTGCTGCTGGCCGGACTGTGGCTGGCGCACCTGACGAGCTTCGGGCGGAACGTGTATGCCATCGGCGGCAGCGAAACCTCTGCGCTCCTGATGGGCCTGCCGGTCGCGCGCACCAAGGTGCTGCTCTACGCGCTGAGCGGATTTTGCGCGGCGCTGGGCGGCGTGGTCTTCACGGTGCAGGCGCAGGCGGGCAATCCGCTCAACGGCCTCGGCCTGGAGCTGGACGCGATCGCGGCGGTGGTGATCGGCGGCACGCTCTTGAGCGGTGGGGTGGGTCAGGTCGCGGGCACGCTGCTCGGCGTGCTGATCTACGGCACGATTCTGACCGCGCCGGATTATCTCAGCGGCTTCGATTCCTCCTGGCAGCGCATCGCCATCGGTGGGCTGCTGCTGGTCTTTATCCTCCTGCAACGATTTCTTTCTCGCGTCTCGGCACCACCCCGTTAGTCTTCCGCCGCAAACGAACCAATTCCTTTTATGAAACTGACTCTGTCCTCATCGCTTCATCTGACAACCTCCCTTGCTGCGGTCGCGCTTCTGGCGCTCGCCAGCTGCAAAAAAGAATCCGGCCAGAAACTGACCGTCGGCTTCGCCCAGGTCGGCGCGGAAAGCGACTGGCGCGTGGCCGAGAGCAAGTCGATCAAGGACGAGGCGGCCAAGCGCGGTATCGACCTGAAATTTTCCGATGCGCAGGGCAAGCAGGAGAACCAGTTCAAGGCCATCCGCTCCTTCATCGCGCAGGGCGTGGACGCGATCATCCTCGCGCCCAAGGTCGAGACCGGCTGGGAACAAATCCTGAAGGAGGCGAAGCAGGCGAAGATTCCAGTGGTGCTCGTCGATCGCGGCATCAATGTGACGGACGACTCGCTCTACGTCACGCTCATCGCGTCGGACTTTGTCGCGGAAGGCAAGATGGCCGGGGACTGGCTCGCGAAAAAGACCGGCGGCAAGGCGAAGATCATCGAGCTGGAAGGTTCCCCCGGCGCGGCTCCGGCCATCGACCGCAAGAAAGGTTTCGCGCAGAGCATCGCCGCCCATCCGGAAATGAAAATTATCGCCGCGCAAAGCGGGGACTTCGAGACGGGCAAAGGCAAGGAAGTCATGGAGACGCTCCTCCAACAACACGGCAAGGACGTGACTGCCGTCTATGCGCACAACGACAACATGGCGCTGGGTGCCATCGAGGCGATCAAGGGAGCCGGCAAGAAACCCGGCACCGACATCCTCGTGGTCTCGATCGACGCGGTGAAGGCGGCGTTCACGGCGATGGTCGCGGGAGACTTGAACTGCACCGTCGAGTGCAGCCCGCTCCTCGGCGTGCTCGCCTTTGACGCGGTGGAGAAGGCGCGCAAAGGCGAGGCCCAGCCGAAGAAGACCGTGGTGCCGGATCAGGTCTTCGAGCAGTCTGTCGCAGCCAAGGAACTGCCGAATCGGAAGTATTGATCGCGCCGGGGAAAGGCCGTTCGCCATGATCACACGCCGCCGGTTCCTGCAAACGACCGCTGTTTCAGCGGCGGGGTTGGTGCTGCCTGCGTCGTTCCACCGTGCCTCGGCCGCCGACCCGGTGCTGGCACCTGATCCCAAGACGGCATCCTTTTTTCTGATCGGCGACACGCATTTTTGCGCGGATGAAGTCGAGACGTCGGCCATGAAGGGCGTATCGCTGGACGTCAATTCCCGCCTCATCGACTGGCTGAACAAACTGCCAGGCGCGGAGATTCCAGAAAAGGCCGGCGGCGGGCGCGTGCGGGAACCGCACGGAGTCATTCACGCGGGCGATCTGATCGACAACGGCGACAAGGGGCCGTCGAAATATCCGCTGGCGGAGACGGAGCTGAAGTCGTTCGTCGGCGAGTGGGGCTTGAACGGCGGAGACGGCCGGCTGCGCTGGCCGGTGCGGGAGATTCACGGGAATCACGACAGCCCGCATGGCGACGGGCCGGTCATTTCCGAAATCAAGGCGCGGAACCAGCGGCGTCGTGGTCTGACGAACGTTTCCCCGAACGGCCTGCACTATTCCTGGGACTGGGCCGGAGCCCACTTCATCGCGCTCGGCATCGTGGCCGGCGACGCGCCGGAGGTGACGCGAGCGCGGCGTTACGCGCCCCTCGGCAGCCTGCCGTTTCTGCGCGACGATCTGGCAAAGAACGTCGGCGACAGCGGCCGTCCCGTGATCATCGTGCATCATGTGGACGTGGCGCGATACTCGACGCCGGTCGCGGACGAGGTGGTGTTGAAACACGAATGGGACTACGGCGACGTCCACGCCTTCCACGAAATGCTCAAGCCCTACCGCGTCGCCGGAACGCTCTACGGTCACACCCATGTGCGGAACATTTTTCGGTGGGACGGCACGAAGAACGCCCGCGCCGCCGCCGGGATCCCGTCCATCAACACCGACAACGCCGCGCATTACAACGATCTCAAGCAGGCCTTCCTGCATCTCGAACTCGACGAGCGCGAACTGCGCGTCCGCGAGTTCACCACCGGCGACGCCTGGAGAACCGGCACGTGGACGCCGCAGCTCTGGCGCTTCCCGTTGCGCGCATGACCAGGACGCCAAGCCTTCATCCCGTTGCGGCCCCAGAAAAAACTTTTCCATCATGAATCCAAAAACCAGTCATCTCACTTTCCGTCTCGCCTGCTTGCTGGCTCTCGCCGGAATCACCCCACACGCCCCCGCCGCCGTGCTCGACAAAGATCGCGCGCTTGCGGCGCAGACCTTCTGGGACAACCGCGACTGGGATTGGTACAAGGCGAACATCCCGTTCTTCGAGTGCCCAGACGCGGACCTG
>CANMZY010000157.1:0-7414 GCA_947502425.1 Verrucomicrobiales bacterium | reverse complement strand
GACGGACAGACGGTCGATCGGCCGGACGGCGAGGAGGGCGGCTGGGGGGGGACGCAACCACACGATCAAGGCGACCAGAAGCACCGCGTTGATCACGAGCGAAAGGGCCAGAAATATTCTCGCGCGCACGACGCAACTTCCCTGCTTCAACCCCGCCACGCAATTCAATTCTTGCGGTGGGGTTGGGACGATCCCGGGCGCTGCGTTGCAGTGGAGAGCGGCCGCGCAGACTCCGCGAGAGGATGAAATTGCTGCTTCCCACCCAGCGCGTTCAGTGACTATTTTTTCCCGTGGTCGAAATTTCCATCATCGTGCCCGTCTTCAACGAGGCCGACAACATTCTGCCGATGGCGCGCGAAGTCGCCGCCGCGATGCAGACCGTGGCCCGTCCCTACGAGCTCGTGTTTGTCGATGACGCGAGCCGCGACGCGACCTGGGAAAAAATCCAGGAGGCGCGCCGGGCCGATGCTCGCGTGCGCGGAATGCGTCTGTCGCGCAACAGCGGACAAAGCGCCGCGCTCTGGACCGGCATCCAGGCCACGACCAGCCCGATTCTCGCCACACTCGACGGCGATTTGCAGAACGATCCCGCCGACCTCCCGCGCCTGCTGGCGGAACTGGTGAATTACGATTTCATCTGCGGCGCGCGGCAGAAGCGGCAAGACAATTTTCTCCGTCGCGCCTCGACGAAGGTGGCGCGCTGGGCGCGCAAGACGATGTTGAAAGTGGATTTCGCCGACACCGGCTGCGCGGCGCGCGCCTTCAAGCGGACCGCGCTGCACGGGCTTTTTGGATTCAACGGCCTGCACCGTTTCCTGCCGGTGCTCGTTCACGGCGGCGGCGCGAAGACGCTGGAAATTCCGGTGCATCATCGCCCGCGCGTGGCGGGCGTTTCAAAATACGGAATGTGGAACCGGCTCGGTCGCGGCATCTACGATTTGTTCGCCGTCGCGTGGTTTCAGAAGCGGCGCACGCCCGTGATTCCGTTCACGGAACTGGCCGACGAGCCGGTGCGGGAAAGTGCCGGGTCACGAAGGTGATTATGACGCGGGCACTCTTACAAGATGCCTGTTTTTGACTCATTTGGAGCGAGCAAAACTTCAACTGCCAAAACAGCGCCATCGTCGTCACTTGTCTTGCGAAGGCGCGGCGGCAAATAAGCATAGCGCGGCACTAAAGCTTTGATTCGTGCCTCTGAGTAACCGACAGGATCGCTCGCGTTCAGCGGCACGTTAATTCTCACACCACGAAATGTAGCCCATGTGTGAATCTGAAATTGAACCTTCGTGGAAGGAAAAATGTCTGGTGCAGCCTCGATACAACCAAGACCCTTGGCCAACACTTCAATCTGCGTTCCGCGCAGTTGACCAAATTGCAGATGAAGATCGACAAGGTCTTCCCATTGCTTGGACATGTCGCAATGAAACATAAACGCACTCCATGATTCCTCCTCAGAAATGGTGACACTCTGCCTGGACAACTCCTGCCAATTTATCAGACCCAAAGGTGGGCGAACGTAAATGCCGAATGACGCCGGAGCCGATTCTGCTGGAAAATGGGTAAGTGCAACCTGACTTTCGAGATGCAATTGCCAGGAAAATTCATCGCTGTAGCCGGACGAGGCGGACAGCCAGCACATCTCCGCATCTGGCTCGAACGAATATTGGCTGGCGAGCTTGAACATGCGCGAAGTTAGGCTGGCAAAACCAGCTGTCCAATGCGTTTTCGCCAGGGTCGGCGATGGACCGCGGGCAGTCCCATAGGGAATCTCTGCAAAGGCCCAAAAGTGCGGAGCGCGGAGCATTGCTCCGCGTGAATTTTCCCGCAAACCGGCGGAGCAATGCTCCGCGCTCCAATCGTCCAACCGACTTTTGCAGAGATTTCCTTTGGATTCATCTCACTACTCGCGCTCGTAAATTTTCCGCAGCTCCGCCGGCGACTTCCCGAGGCGGTAGAGTTCCGTCACCCACCACATGCGGACATAGGTGCGGAGGACGCCGAGCTTTTGGAAACGCCGCGCCGAGGTGACGATGGTCGCGTCGGCCAGCGCGAGACGCCCGGTCTGGCGCAGTTTCCGGCACAGCTCGAATTCCTCCATCAGCGGCATGTCCGGCACGCCGCCGATCTGTTCGAGAATTTCGCGGCGGATGAAGAGCGCCTGGTCGCCGGCGATGCGGCGTCCGAGCATCAGGCGCACGGCGCATTTCCAGCGCGAGCCGAGCAGCAGGAACGTCGTCTTGCGAAACACCTTCCAAAATCCGCCCGCCACCACCGACGCATCGCGCAGACAGTTCAGCGCGGCTTGGCCGGCTTCGGGCGGAATCGTCGTGTCGGCATGAAGCAGCAGCACCACGTCGCCGACGGCCTGCGCCGCGCCGAGCCGCATCTGCCCACCGCGTCCGGAGGGAGCGGTCAGAACGCGGCAGCCGAGCTGGGCGGCGAGTTCGCGCGTCGTGTCCGTGCTGCCGCCATCGACGAGGATGATCTCGGTGACTTCGGGAACAGCGCGGAGGGAACGGATGGTTTCGGGCAGCGAAGCGGATTCGTTGATCGCTGGCATGACGACGGAGATGGTGCGCGGCAGCGGGCGTTGGGAATTTTTTGCGGACAACATTTCCTCGCGCCAGAGCCTGACCGCGCCGAGTCCGGCCCAGGCCAGTTTCAAGACAAGCGTCAGCAGCGCGGCGGCGACGCACTCGCCCACCGGCACGCCGTAGAGTCCGAGCAGGCTGAGGGCAGCGGCCTCGCGCGCGCCCGCGCCGGCGAAGGTGAACGGCAGGCAGCTTAGCACGGTGATGGCGGGAAACGTCCAGGCGAGCCGCGCCCACGGCAGCGGCGTGGAGGCAACCGCCGCGAGGCAGCACGCGAAGACGGCGCTGAGGGCGATCTGCGAGAGAAGCGCGAAGAGTAGTCCGGGCACGGCGAGACGCGGGTTCGAGGCCAGCCGCACCCCGCCAAAACGCAGCGCGCGCAGCGTCCGCGCGATTGGGCCGTCGCCCTTGGGTTTCCAGAGCACGAGCAGCAGGACGACGACGAGCGCGAGGCCGAGCAGCGCCACGATCCATTGGCCGGCGACGGGCGTGTCCCCCGGCGCGAGCATGGCGAGGCCGCTGGTCGTGAAGGCCAGCGCGCCGGTGAGCACGAAAACCAGCATGCTGCCGCCGAGGCCGAGCGCGCGGTCGAGCTGCGCGGCGGCGAGCACTTCCGGCAGGCCGAAGCGGAACCAGCGTGCGTAGAGCACGGACTTGGCCACGTCGCCGCCCGCCGCGCCGAAGAAGGCGACAAAGAAAAAATGACCGATGAGAAAAAGCCGTCCGCTGGCCGAGGTGCTGACGGAACTGCCGGTGGCGCGCAGCGCGATGTGCGAGCGCAGTCCGCCGCCATAAAGCGCGAGTCCATAGGCGAGAAAGCCCAGGCCGAACCACGGCCAACTCGTCTGCCGCAACGCGCCGAGCACGGCGGCGCGGTCGATTTTGCTGAAGATGAAAAAGAGGAGCGCGAGGGTGACGCCCGCGCCGACGAGCCGCTGCCAGGAAAACCATTTTTGGCCGGGTGGAAAATTCATCGGCGGTCCGGCGTCACTTGACCGGCAGGAACGGCGCGTTGGTGAAGACAAACACGCCGCGCGTTTCCGAGGTCACGAGCAGTCCGTCCGGCACGAAGGTGCAGCCCTCGAGGTGCTGGTTGGAAAACTTGGTGCGCACCGCCTTAATCCGGCCCGCCCGGGCGATTTCACCGTCCACGCGATAGACGAAGGCGCCGGTGTGACTGACGACACCAAGCTGCTTGCCATCGGCCGAGAGGTCGGCGCCGGTGACGGGCGAATCAATTTTCAGGCGGGTGACAAACTCAAGGGTGAAGGGCTGCTTCTGCTCGTCCAGCGGGAAGCGGTAGATTTCCGCGCGCTCGCCGTCGAAGACTTTGGAGATCACGTAGCCGTTGGTCTGCCAGATGAAGAGGCTTTCGCAGTTGAACGGTTTCGCGGGAAAACGCAACTGCCAGGTGCGGGTGATTTTGACGGAGGGGCTGCGGGACTGCGGATCAGGCTCGTCGATTTGATGGACGGCAATCTGTGTTTTGGCGGCGTTGTTGTTGCCGATGTCGCCCACGAACAGATGGCGCTGGTCGTCGATGGCGATGTCCTCCCAGTCGCCGAGGCTCGCGCCCGTGACGAAAAACTCGACCTTCGTCCGGCCTTCGCGGTTAATCCCGAAGAGCAATTGTTTCTTGCCGCCGCCGCCGTCGGTGTGCGACCAGAAAATCTCCGGATGCTGGCGGCTGGCCACGACGCCGGAACATTCGGTGAGGCGGGGATTGGTGATGCGCCCGACCTGCAGGACGCCCGGCGCGGCCTCCAGCGGGAAGGCCGCCGGGTTGGTCGGTTGCGCGTCGCAGGCGGCGGCGGCCAGCCAGACGGTGAACGGCAGCAGCAGTTTTGTTCGGGCCAGGTTCAAGGTGACGGGGGTATTAAACTGTATTTCCCCCATTATTCGACTAAAATTTTGACGCTCCGAACCGGGGCCACATGCAAAACAATTTTACCACCACGCCGCCGCCACGCCGCGAATTTTCCGTGCGCGGGATGAACTGCGCCAACTGCGTCCGCCACGTTTCCGAGGCGTTGCAGGGCGTGCCGGGCGTGGCCAGCGTCACGGTCTCGCTCGAGGCCGGCACCGCGCTCGTCCGCTGGCAGGCCGGCGCGGCCGCCGATGTCCCGGCGGCGGTGCGGGCCGTTCAGGCGGCCGGCTACGAGGCGGAACTCGTCGCCAGCCGCGCGCCGGGCGAGGACGGAAAAAAATTATCCGGCTGGAGAATGAACTTGTGGATCGGGCTGCTCGGCACGGTGCCGCTGATTTTGGGCGAATGGGTTTTCGGCTTGGCGATGGAGCGATGGTTTCAATGGCTGGCCTTCGCACTGGCTGCGGCGGTGCAGGGGTTCGCGGGCGCGCCGTTTTATCGCGGCGCGTGGCGTCAGCTCAAGATCCGTGCGGCGAACATGGACACGCTGGTCGCGCTCGGCTCGACCACGGCGTTCGCCTACAGCGTGTGGGCGTTGTTCAGCGGCGGCGGGCACACGCATCTTTATTTCATGGAGTCGGCGGCGATCATTGCGCTGATCAGCACCGGCCATTGGCTGGAGGCGCGGATGAGCGCGCGCGCGGCGGGGTCGCTGAAAAAATTGCTCAACCTCGCGCCGCCGCTCGCACGCCGCCGCACCCCCGACGGGGGCGAGAGGGAAATGGCGGTCGGGGAGCTGCGGGCCGGCGATATCATCATTCTCAAGCCGGGCGACCGCGTGCCGACCGACGGGGAAATTGCGGAAGGCGCGTCCGCCGTGGATGAGTCGATGCTCACGGGCGAGGCGGTGCCGGTGGACAAATCCGCCGGCGCAAAACTCTACGCCGGCACGGTGAACGTGAACGGCCGACTGCTGATGCGCGTGACCGAAACCGGCGAGGCGACCGCGCTGGCCCACATCATCGCTGCCGTGCAGCGCGCGCAAAACAGCCGCGCCGCCATCCAGCGGCTGGGCGACCGCGTAAGCAGCGTGTTCGTGCCGGTGGTGGTGCTGGTCGCGCTGGCGGCGGCGCTGGGGTGGGGGCTTTGGCCGGAGCAGTTGCGGCAGGTGACGGAATTTCTGGCGGGCTATTTGTGGCCGGTGCATCTGCCGGAGACCGTGCTGGCGGCGGCGATGGTCCACGCCGCCGCCGTGCTCATCATCGCCTGTCCTTGCGCGATGGGCCTGGCGACGCCGGTGGCGATCATGGCCGGAACAAACGCGGCGGCCGAGCGCGGCATCTTGATCCGCGACGGCGCGGCGCTGGAAAAGGCGGGCACGATCACGAGCGTGATCTTCGACAAGACCGGCACGCTCACGCAGGGCAAACCGGCGGTGGCGCGCTGCGAGATTTTCGACGGACACGCCGCCGCGCCGCAACTGGCCGCCGCCCTCGCGCGCCGCTCGAATCATCCGTTGAGCCAGGCGGTCGCCCGGCTGCACGCGGAGGATTTCCCGTTCACCGAATGGCGCGAAGTGCGCGGCGCGGGCCTGGAGGCGGTGCGGAGCGCGGCCAGTCCGGCCCGGCTGCGGCTCGGCTCGCTGCGCTGGCTGCGGGAATCGGGCGTGGACATCACGCGTGGTGATAATTTTTTTGCGGAGTGGAGCGGGCGCGGCGCGACGGTGCTGGGACTCGCCGGCGACCAATCGTTGCTGGCGCTGATCGCGGTCGAGGATTCGCTCAAGCCGGGCGCGGCGGAGGTTGTTGCGGAGCTGCGGCGCGGCGGGCAAAAAGTCTGGCTGCTCACCGGGGACAATGCGCGCACGGCGGGGGCCGTCGCGGCGGGTGCGGGCATCGACGCGGAGCATGTTTTTGCCGAGGTGCGCCCGGAGGAGAAGGCCGGCTTCGTGCGGCGGCTGCAGGAGCGCGGGGAAAAAGTGGCGTTCGTCGGCGACGGCATAAACGACGCGCCGGCGCTGGAGCAGGCCGATCTGGGGATTGCGGTAAGCCGCGCGAGCGACATTGCGCGCGCGGCGGCGGACATCATTCTGCTGAAGGCGGACATTCGCGCGGTGCCAGAGAGCCTGGGGCTGGCGCGGGCGACGTTGCGCGCGATCAAGCAGAATTTGTTCTGGGCCTTTTTTTACAACGCGGCCGGGGTGCCGCTGGCGGCGCTGGGGTTTTTAAGCCCGGTGCTGTGCGCGCTGGCGATGGGGTTGTCCGATCTGGTGGTGATCGGCAACGCGCTGCGGCTGCGCCGGTGGGGCCGGTGATGGGTGGTGTGGTGTCGGGCGTCCCGCCTGACGGAGAGGGCTGGCGTCCCGCCGCCCGGATGGGGCCGCGAACTTTTCGAAACACGAGTTCAACTCGACGCCCCATCTGCTCACCACGCCGCCGTCCGCCGGGCGAGACGCCACGGCTCTACGGCAGGCCGGAGGCCCGCCGCTACGAGTCAGGCGGCGACGGGCGGACGGACGTGGGATTGGGCGGCGTTTCGTCGCCGGGGTTGGCGGGGCGGGAATTGGTGTTGAAGGGCGGGCCGCCGGGGCGGTGTTCGCCGGACGGATGACGTCCGCCGCCGGGCGTGTTGGGATTTCCCCGGCGCGTCTGTTTGAGCAGCTCCTCGAGTTTTTTCTTTTGCTGGTCGTTCAACTCGGCGCGGATTTCTTCGAGCACTTTGCGATGCTCGGTCTGCAGCTCCGGGCCGAGGAGGTTCCAGATAATTTTGATGCGCTCGCGGCTTTCGGTGAAAATTTTCTCCAGCTTTTCGGTCTGCTCCGGCGAAAGCTGCATCTCCCGCTTCATGCGATCCTGCAAGCGTCGCTGCGCATCCACGCTGGGCGGCCGGACCGAAGGCGGAGGGACAATCACTGGCGGGGGAGTGGTTTTTTTGATGACGAGCACGCCGGTGAAGA
>CANMZY010000156.1:0-7469 GCA_947502425.1 Verrucomicrobiales bacterium | reverse complement strand
GCCCAGCCGCAGCCGGCGCTGCATCAGCGAGACGCTCGCCTTCTGCTCGCTGCGGATGACCTCGATGCACTGCTGGATCAGCTCCTCGTCCTCGTCGCAGCCGCTGCCGTCGCCGTTGCTCGCCGGTTTCTGCAACTGCTTGTGGATTTCCATCTCGTAGCTCGGCTTGCCCTGCTTGCTGATGTGATCGACCACGTCCTGGATTTCCTGGTCGGTGATGAGCACGCCCTGCACGCGGGTCAATTTCGCCGAGCCGGGCGGCAGGTAGAGCATGTCGCCCTTGCCCAAAAGCTTGTCCGCGCCCATCGCGTCGAGAATGGTCCGCGAGTCCACCTTGGCCGCGACTTGAAACGCGATGCGCGCCGGAATGTTCGCCTTGATCACGCCGGTGATGACATCGACGCTGGGCCGCTGCGTGGCGACGATGCAATGAATGCCCGCCGCCCGCGCCATCTGCGTGATGCGCGCGATGGCCATTTCCACGTCGGCGGGCGCGACCAGCATCAGGTCCGCCAGCTCGTCGATGATGACGACGACGTAGCTCAACTTGTCGGGAATGACGATCTCGTCGTCGCGCGGCACGACAATTTCCTCGTCCACCTCGACGGCGAATCCATCCGCGCCCGCCTCGATCTTTTCCTTCTTCGCCATCAGCGGCAGTTCCGGTTCGGGCGGCGGCAGCGGCTTGCCCTTGGGGCGTTCGTTGAACGATTTGATGTTGCGCACGCCGACCTTGGCGAAGATCTGGTAGCGCTTTTCCATCTCGTTCACCACCCAGCGCAGCGCGAGGATGACCTTCTTGGGATCGTTCACCACCGGCACGACGAGGTGCGGCAGCGCGTTGTATTGCTGCAGCTCGACGACCTTGGGATCGATCATCACGAAGCGGAGCTGGTCGGGCGAAAACTTGTAAAGCAGCGAGGCGATGATGGCGTTGATGCAAACCGATTTGCCGGAGCCGGTGCTGCCGGCGATGAGCAGATGCGGCATTTCCGCGAGGTCGCAGACAATCGGATGGCCATAGACGTCCTTGCCCAGCGCCAGCGGGATGCGCGCCTTGGAGTTGATCCACTCGTCGGATTCGAGCAGGTCGCGCATGATGACTTTCGTCTTCACCAGGTTCGGCACCTCGACGCCGACGGAGCTTTTGCCGGGCACGGGCGCGAGGATGTTAATGCGCTCGGCCTTGAGCGCGGCGGCGATATTGTTCGTGAGCGCGGAAATTTTTTCTAACTTCACGCCGGGCGCGGGATGCAGCTCATAACGCGTGATGGTCGGGCCTTTGGTGATGTCGCCGAGCTGCACTTCGATGTCGAACTGCGCGAGCGTGCTCTGCATCAGGCGCGCGTTGGCCATCAATTCTTCGCGCGACTCGGTCGGCTTCAGGTTCGGATCGGGGTGATGCAGCATGTCCACCGAGGGGAACGAATAATTGCCGATGGTCGGCGTGGCCGCGACGGTGATGGGCTTGGGCTTCTTCGGAAGAAACTTCGGCTTGGGCAGCGCGGGAAGAATGTTGACGACCGGTCCGGCAACGGGCGCGGTGTCCGGCGTCTTGACGGCGGCCTCAGCGAGTTCGGGATCCCAGGGAGGCGCGTCGGCGGGTTTCGCTTCGGGAGATTTGGCGTCCGGCGTCTTGTTTTCGACGGGCCTGGCCGGCGCGGATTTCCCGAGAATTTCCGCCGTGCTCGCAGCGGCGATTTCCTTGGCGGAAATGATGACCGCCTCCTCGGCCGGCTCGATCTTGCGTTCCGGCTCGGCGGCTTTTTTTCCCTTGGCCCGCGCGGTGGGAACGCTCAGGTCGCGCACCATCGGCTCCGGCACCGGCTGCAAATCCGCGCCCAGGCCGGAATTTTCCGCGAGATCGGGCCGGCCGGGTTTGACGGCGATGACGGCTTTGCCCGGCTTGGCAGATTTATCGACTTGCTCCTGCAGCTTGTCCGCCTGCTTTTGCAATTCGCGGGCGCGGCGTTCGAGTTCGCGCTCTTCCGGGGAGAGGTTCGGATCAATCGGTGGCTCACGGCTGATCAGCGCGCGCACCCAGTGGCCGAGTTGGTAATTCGTCAGGAAGAGCAGACTGATGAAGTAGAGCATCGCGAACAGGATGGTCGCGCCCGTGGTGCCAAAGTAATTAAAAATTTTCGCGTTGAGCGTCTGGCCGATGGCCCCACCAGGCGGCGCATTGATGTTGTCCTTAAAACCGCCGAGCCAGCCACTGTACAAATCCAGCAGCCCGATGGAGCAGATGAACAGCACCACCGCCCACGGCCAGCGACGGCGCAGGTAGGAGAGCATTTCAAAAAAGCAGCCCAGCCCGAACACCAGCAGCAGCACCGGAAACACATAGGCCGCCGCGCCCACAGCCATGAAAAAATAATAGGCCATCCACGCGCCGAACGGCCCGATCCAGTTGTGCGTGGACTGGTTGGTCGGCAGGGCGTTCGCGGAGACGTCGCGCGGATGATAGGAAAGCAGCGCGACCAAGAGCAGTGCCGACATCCCAATCAGCACGATGCCGATGATGTCGTTGAATCCACGCGGATGCTCCGCAGTTTGCGTTTCCTTCCGAGCCATTTACGGAGCGTAAGGGAGCGGGCGCAAACTGCAAAAGGAAAAGTTTGTGCCTTGAACTTTGCGGGTCACACGGCCTAACTACGGGCCATGCATGACTTTCATTACGTCGGGAAAAAATTATTTTGCGGGCGCGTCGCCGTCGAATCGCTCGTCAAAAAGCACGGCTCGCCGCTCTACATTTATTCGCAGCACACGCTGACCGATCATTTTCAAAAGCTCGACTGCGCCCTCGCGCCGCTCGACCACCTCATCTGTTTCGCGATGAAGGCCAACTCGAACCTGGCCGTGATGCGCACCTTCGCCAATCTCGGCAGCGGCTTCGACGTGGTGAGCGAGGGCGAACTACGCCGCGTCATCGCCGCCGGCGGAGACCCGCGCAAATGCGTGTTCGCGGGGGTGGGCAAGACGGAACTGGAAATCGAGTTCGCGCTGCGAAAGGGAATTTATTGCTTCAACGTCGAGAGCGAGCCGGAGTTGCTGCGCATCAACCGCATCGCCGCGCGCCTGAAAACGATCGCGCCCGTGGCCGTGCGCGTGAACCCGAACGTGGACGCCGGCACGCACGCGAAAATCACCACCGGCACCTACGAGAACAAGTTCGGCATCGCCTTCGAGCAGGTCGAGGGCGTCTATGCGCGCGCCGCCAAATTGAAAAACATCCGGTTGCGCGGCCTGCAAATGCACATCGGCTCGCAGCTCACCGAGGTGCGGCCCTTCGCCTTGGCCGTGAAAAAAGTCCTGCCGCTCGTGCAAAAACTCGCCGCGAAACATCACCTGGATTTTTTCAGCATCGGCGGCGGCATCGGCATTGTCTATCAGCCCGCGCTGGCCAGCGGCGACGCCGCCTGGTGGAAATCGTCCGCCGCGAAAAATATTCTCACGCCGCAGACCTACGCCGCCACGCTGCTGCCGTTGCTGCGTCCGCTCGGCCTGAAAATCCTGCTCGAACCGGGCCGCTTCCTCGTCGGCAACGCCGGCATCCTCGTCACCCGGGTCGAATACGTGAAGCGCACGGGCCGCAAAAATTTCGTGATCGTCGATGCCGCGATGAACGACCTCATCCGCCCCGCGTTCTACGATTCCTATCACGAAATTATTCCGCTTACGAAGAAGGGTGGTGCGACCATTTCCAGCGATGTCGTCGGGCCGATCTGCGAATCGGGCGATTACTTTTGCAAGGACCGCCCGTTGCCGAAGGTTGGCGAAGGCGACCACCTCGCGCTGTTGAGCGCGGGCGCCTACGGCTTCGTGATGGCCTCGAACTACAACTCACGCGGTCTCGCCGCCGAGGTGCTCGTCAATGGAAACAAAACCGCGCTCGTCCGCCCACGACAGGAAGTGGAAGATATTTGGCAGAGCGAACGAGTGCCGGGGTGGATGTGAAATCACCCGTCGTCTGGTTCAACCTGATGACAACGGCGCTGCAACGCCATGATCAGGCTCCTCGTGACCTTGTCAGGGTGAACAACTCTCCGAGAGTGATGTCCTCTGTCCAGATGGCAAGGACTTCAACCCGGTATCTGCCCTGCAAACTTTCGACTAAGTCCTCCAGTTCCATCGAGTCTGCGCTGCCACGAACCGGATAGAGTGTCCGATAGATGTCCATAACCCGGTCGTCGGGGGAAAAGCAAAGCCGCCGCCGGTCTGCGAATCCGAAGGCTTCAATGAATATGTCCAGAAACTCGCGAATCTCGGACTTCGGAGCATGAGGAAATCGGCGTCTCCAAATTCTGCCAGTGCAAGCCCGCTGCCAGTAGGAGCGCAGCAGCCTGCGCTCGCAAATCGCACCAAGACCAAGCAGCGCCATCACGACGCCCGCAATGACTAAGAGTTGGTACATGGCGTGTCTAAACTCACATCGGCCCGGAGACATTGATCTGGTGCTCGAGGCAATACGCGGCGTTGGCCACGTATTTCTCGGCCCAATATTTCAGCCCGGCGCGCTCGTCCGGCGTCAGGGCGCGCACCACTTTCGCGGGCGATCCCAGCACGAGTGATCCCGCCGGAATGTTCGCGCCCTGCGTGACCAGCGCCCGCGCGCCGATCAGGCATTGCTCGCCGATGACCGCGCCGTCGAGGATGATCGCACCCATGCCCACCAGCGTTTCGTCGCCCACCGTGCAGGCGTGGACCACGGCGGAGTGCCCGATGGTCACGTAATTGCCGACCACGCACGCAAAGT
Organism: Verrucomicrobiales bacterium; assembly: GCA_947502425.1. Taxonomy (GTDB): domain Bacteria; phylum Verrucomicrobiota; class Verrucomicrobiia; order Limisphaerales; family SIBH01; genus SIBH01. The sequence goes on along the minus strand of CANMZY010000156.1, from coordinate 2,713 downwards.
CATCCGCGAGATGCAGCACGGCGTTGTCCTGGATGTTGGTGTGATGGCCGACGACGATGCGGTTGATGTCGCCGCGAACGACCGCGTTGTACCACACGCTGGAAAAATCCCCGAGCGTCACGTCGCCCAGCACCGCCGCGCCGCGCGCGATGTAAACGCCCCGGCCCAGCGCGGGCTTCTTCTTCAGGAACGTGTCGAGTTGGCGGCGCAGTTTGCTGTCCATGCCGGAAATATTTCAATCGGTTGAAAAAATTTCCACTAAAAAATGCGGCGGCGTGACCAAGAACTTCCCCCCCTCGTAGCGCAGGTTTCCCAACCTGCTGAATCGCCGATTTCCAAATCGGCAGCGCGCTGAAACCCGGGCACCCGTTGAGCCTTCGCAGCTTCGCGGATTTGGAAATCTGCGATACAGCCGACTTGAAGTCGGCGCCACGGGAGCAGTCTCCGGATGCCCGGCGCCACCCGCGCATTTTACGCTTTGAACTTTCCGCCGCGCTTTTATAGTGCGCCCCCTAAATTATGAACGCACCTATTCGCATCGCAGTCACTGGCGCCGCCGGCCAGATCGGCTACTCACTCCTGTTCCGCATCGCGTCCGGCGCGATGTTCGGCCCCGCGCAGCCCGTCATTCTTCATCTCATCGAGATCGAGCCTGCGCTGAAAACGCTCAACGGCGTGGTCATGGAACTCGAGGACTGCGCGTTCCCGCTGCTCAAGGGCGTCGTCCCCACCGCGAATCTCGACGAAGGCTTTCGCGGCGTGAACTGGTCGCTGCTCGTCGGCAGCGTGCCGCGTAAGGCCGGCATGGAGCGCAAGGATCTGCTGGGCATCAACGGAAAAATTTTCATCGGCCAGGGCCAGGCTATCGAGAAAAACGCCGCCAGCGATGTCCGCGTGCTCGTCGTCGGCAACCCGTGCAACACCAATTGCCTCATCGCCATGAACAACGCCCGTGGCATCTCCGCCGACCGCTGGTTCGCCATGACCAAGCTCGACGAAAACCGCGCCAAGACCCAACTCGCCCAGAAGGCCGGCGTGGACGCGACGCAAGTTTCCAATCTCGCCATCTGGGGCAATCACAGCTCCACGATGTATCCCGATTTCTTCAACGCCCGCATCAGTGGCCAGGCCGCGACGCAGGTCATCAAGGACGAGGCGTGGTTTGCCAACACCTTCATCCCGACCGTGCAGAAGCGCGGCGCGGCCATCATCGAGGCGCGCGGATTGAGCAGCGCGGCCAGCGCGGCCAACGCCGTGGTGGACACCGTCAAGGCGCTCACCACGCCGACACATCCTGATGATTGCTTCAGCGTGGCCGTATGCAGCGACGGCAGCTACGGCATCGAGAAAGGATTGATCTATTCACATCCGACGCGCAGTTGCGGGACGAAGTGGGAAGTCATCCAAGGCGTGACGGTCAACGATTTCAGCCGCGCGAAAATGACCGCGACGGAAAATGAGTTGAAGGAAGAGAAGTCCCTCGTCAGCGAACTGCTGCCAACGTAGTCGCGGTTCGGAGCCGCGTATTGCCCGTGTTCAGAGTTCCGTCCCGCGCTTTTGCGGGACGGTTCGGGATCGTCGCACACCTTGCCGCGTAAACGCGGAACTCCGAACGACAGTCTGGACACCCCTGGTCCGCCCGCACTACGTTTCCGCCTATGAAAGCCGTGGCTATTCCGCCATTCCGCACTCCGCACTCCGCGTTCCGCATTTCTTCCTCTCCCCCCATCGACCAGGTGATGGTCGAGGAACGCGCGGCCGGTTTCACCAAGCGCAGCCTCAAGACCAACGCCAAACTGGCCGGATTGAAAATGGCCGTGAGCATGTGCGACCTCACCACCCTCGAAGGCAAGGACACGCCCGGCAAAGTCGCCTACCTCTGTCACAAGGCGCTGCAGCCCGCCGAGGCGAAATACGCCGTACCGCCCTGCGCCGCCGTCTGCGTCTATCCGAACATGGTGAAATACGCGCGGACCTTTCTCGGCGAAAACTCGCCCGTCCACGTCGCCTCGGTCGCCACCGGATTTCCCAGCGGCCAGTTCCCGCTCCGCACCCGGCTCGAAGAAGTCCGCCGCGCCGCGGGCGATGGCGCGGATGAAATCGATATGGTCATCAACCGCTGCGCCTTTCTCGCCGGCGACTACGCGAAAGTTTTTGATGAAATCGCCGCCACGAAAGAAGCCTGCGGCCCGGCGCACTTGAAGGTGATTCTCGAAACCGGCGAACTCGTCACCTACGACAACGTCCGCCTCGCCAGCGAAATCGCCATGCAGGCTGGCGGTGATTTCATCAAGACCAGCACCGGCAAAGTTTCGCCCGCCGCCACCCTGCCCGTCACCCTCGTGATGCTGGAGGCCATCCGCGATTATTTTTTCGCCACTGGCATCCGCATCGGCATGAAGCCCGCCGGCGGCCTCCGCACGTCGAAGCAGGCGCTCGCCTGGCTCGTGATGGTCAAGGAAACCCTCGGCGACGACTGGCTCACGCCCGGCCTGTTCCGCTTCGGCGCGAGCACGCTCGTCAACGACCTGCTCATGCAGATCGCCCGGCAGGTAGAGGGGAATTATCAGGGGCCGGATTATTTTTTGCTGCCGTGAACAACTCCCCCTTGCCGACGCGCCGCGTCTCTTTCATCCTCCGCGGCCAATGATGTTGCAGAAAAAAGTGCTTGAGGGCATCGGGCGGTTTCTGGCGCTCGTGCCCGTGCAGACGC
>CANMZY010000155.1:0-7566 GCA_947502425.1 Verrucomicrobiales bacterium | reverse complement strand
TTGCTCTCCACCCGGGGGTATCGCCCCGTTGCAGTTACGTTCAGCTACTGGCCCTACAGTGTCGGCCAGGTCGGGGACTCTCACCCTGCTGTTCCAGTGCGCTCTCAGGCGCACGAGCACCGGCATCCTGCCGCACGTTCCGGTGAGGCGAACACGAACACGCCGACAGGATGCCGGCGCTCCCAGGGCTTCCGCCAAATGAACAAACGAATTCTATTTTTCCGGTGCTCAGGCAGCATTCCATCCGGCACCGGCCAGAAATGCATCCGGTGAAAATCTTTGATGCGCCTCCATCCCATTTTTTGTCGCCGCCTCGATCCCCGCACCACCACGCCGCCGCCCTTTTGGAGCCTGCTCATCATGGCCGTCGTCTCATGGTCAGGATGCCAGTCCGTTTCGACGCACCGAGTTGGTCCCTCCGTCGCCGCCGCCGCTGCACCGGCCAGACCGCTCCGGCCGCCGCCCTCGAACATTTTCACCAACCTGCCGAAAACGAATCATCACTTCATTGTCTGGCAAAAGCTGAATCCCGTCTGGTGGGCGGGCAACGTGGACTCGCCCAACGCGCCGGACTCCTACCGGCCCGGCCAGCCCGGCCGCGTGTTCTGGTGGCATCTGCGTAACCCGTGCCAAAATTTCACCTTCTTCGTCATCGGCCTCGCCGACCGGCCGTTCACGCGCACCGGAAAGTTTCCTAAACCGAATTTCAACCCCGCCGGCGGCTGGAACTGGACCGTCTGCCGTTATCACTGGCTGCGCCTCCCGTTTCTCTCCCATCAAAAAGGATGGTTCAAATTTTACTGCGGCTGGCGGAACGGCGGCAACTTCGGGATGCAGTTAAAAATTTCCGCCAGGAAAACTGTCCCTCCAGAAAAACCAAAGCCGGCCGGTCCGGGCAGCGAGCGAAAGTAAAAACGGTTCCATCCAAATGAGCAGCCGCCGTGGCCTGCCGACCCACCGGCCGGCCGTACATTCCTCGGCCCGCCGCGAAAGTGAGAAAATGTTCTGCAAGCCTGCCATCGTCCGGCGGCGCGCACGGAGTGACGCGCCCCACCTCGCCAACACCGCCGGCGGAAATGAAAAAACCGCCCCGCATCACACGGGACGGCGTTGTTCATCCAGGCAGGCTTGCGCCTGCTCAGGCCTCAAAGGATTTTCCGCAGCCGCACGAGCTGTGCGCGTTAGGATTGGAGATCTTAAACCCGCCGGCGTTCAGGCTGTCGGAGAAATCAATCACCGCGCCGCGCAGATAATTTGCGCTGAACGGATCGACCAGCACGGCCACGTCGTTGAATTCGGTCACGGCGTCGTCGGCGCGCTTTTCGTCGAAGACCATGCCATACTGCATCCCGGAACAGCCGCCGCCCTCGACATAGACGCGCAGGGTTTTACCGGCGTTTTCCGGCTGGCCGGTGATCATGGACTTGATCTGCGCGGCGGCGCTGGGCGTGAGGCTGACGACCGGCTGAGTTTCGATGGTGGTGGCACTGTTCATATTTATTGCTGAAGCAAATTAACAGGGGCCGGAAAACGTGTCAAAGGCCGGCTCAATTTTTTTCCGCGCCGAGTTGTTCGCGGGCAAAGTCGATCCGCTTCTCCAGCCCGGCCCGGAGCGGCGGCACGAGTTGCTGCAGCCGGCGGTAGAGGTCGATGGCGCGTTCCCATTTCTTCTGCGACTCGGCGATCTTGGCGGCGGCCAGCGCGGCCTCCTTCACCCAGAACGGGTCGGGCTTTTCCCCTTCGCGCAGGTTGCTCCCGTAAACCACGTTCAAATATTGATCGAGTGCGCCTTGCCACAAGGCGGGGGCGGCGGTCCCCGCCAGTTGCGCCTGAGCCTTCCACACATTCCCCTGCCCCACGACCGCCTGGCTGCGCGCGGCCACGTCCGCCAGCGGCGCGGCCACGACCTTTTGATAATTTTCCAGCGCGTTGGTGTAGCGGCGCGAATCCTGGCTACCGAGCTGGAAATGGCAGTCGGCGATGCGGCCCCAGGCGCGCGGGGTGTTCGGATCGTTCGGGAACAACTGCGGAATGCGGCTGAAAATCACGATGGCCTCCTCGAACTTCACCAGCGGGCCGGCCGGCTCGGCGGACGGACGGGCGATGATGGTGTCGCCATAGATGAAAAACGTCTCGGCCACCAGCGCCGGCGGGCACTGCGCGTGGTTGATCAGGTTGGTGAAATAATCAATCGCATTGGCGTAGCTCTGCCGGGTCAGCGCCGCGCGGCCCGCCTTGAAGCGCGCCTGAAACTGCAGTTCGCCCGCCGGCCAGTTGGTGTTCTGGAAGAGCAACTGGTAGTTCCGCTCCGCCTCGACGGAGTTTTCCGCGCTGTAAAAATAATCGCCCACCCAGTTCTGCGCGCGCGGCGCCAGCGGATGTGCCGGGAAACGCGCGATGAAGTTTTTGAAAAGCACCAGCGCGTTCGTCTCCTGGCCGGCCCGGCTCGTGGCGTAGGCCCGCTGAAATTCCGCGCGCGGCAGGCTGTCGTTGGTCGGAAAACGCAGCACCCACCCGTCATACCGGGCGAGGGCCGCCGGCCAGCTCCCTTCATGCTCGAACGTGCGGGCCACGGCCAGCTCCACCTCCGGCCGCAACGGCGAGCCGGGAAAGCGGGCCAGAAAATCGGTGTAAACCACGCGGGCCTTGGCCGGATCATCCAGCCCGGCCACGCCCTGGCCGTAGAGCAGCACGCTGCGGTCGGCGTAGGCGCTGCCGCCGGGCGCGGCGAGAATTTTTTGCATCGCGTCGCCGGCCCCGGTCAGGTCGCCCACGGCCACGCTGGCCTGGAGGATTTGGTAGAGCGCACGGTCGGACAGCTCCTTTTTCACGCGCGGCAGCCAGTCATAATCCGCGAGCACGCGCCGGTAATTGGCCAGCGCGTTGGTGTAGTCCCGCTGCTGGAACTGCAGGTCGCCGAGTTTGAAACGCGCCACGGCCTGCGCCTCGGACGGCGGCAGCAGCTCGACCGCCGACTGGAAGGCCGCCTGGCTTTCGGCGGCCTTGCCGTCGGTCAGCAGGCACCAGCCGCGCTGCAGCTTCGCCTTACCCAACTGCGGACTGTGCGGAAAATCCTTGATGAGCTTGTCGAAGTATCCCAGCGCCTGCTGGAGAAAATTGGTGCCGGCCACGCCGTTCGTCGCGGGCGGGGCGGCAAAATGCTGCTGCAACCGCAGCTCGCCGACTGTCAGCAGCGCCACGTCCGAGGCCGCGTCCCCCGGCTGAGCCGTAAAATATTTCCCCAGCTTCGCCGCTGCCTCGTCAATTTTTCCCTGCGCGAGCGTCAGCTCGATTATTTTCAGAAACGCCTCGCGCCGCCGCTCGGCGGGAATTCCCTCGGCCTGGTTCCGCTCGTAGGCGGCGACGGCGTCCGTGAACCGGTTCAGGCCCTCGAGCACCTGGCCCTGCAGGGCGTAGGACGCCGCGAGCCACCCGGCCTGCCCGGCGGCCAGGACCACGAGATTCGTCGTGCTGGCCAGCGCGACCGGCAGACGCTGGCCGGCCAGTTGCACGCGACAGAGCAGAAACTGCCGCCGCCAGTTCAGCTCCGCCGTCAGCTTCCGCTCGACCAGCCGCACTAGGGTGCTTTCCGCCGTGGCGAAATTTCTCTGCTCGAGCAGCGCCTCCGCCAGCAGCAGATGGCCGCGCACCACCAGTTCGTCGTTGCTGGTCCGGGTCAGGGAAATTTTTTGAAAATCACCGTCGGGCTTGAGCAGCTGCGCGGTGACGCGCGGCCATTCGCGGAGTTTGAACCGCGCCTGGGCCTCGCCGTAGCTTGCCTCCAGTCGCCGGGCGGAATTGGGAAATTCCTGGAGCAGCAGGGCGAAGGCGTCCGCGGCCTGCTGAAACTGTCCGCTCTCAAAATGAATTTCCGCGAGCCAGTACCGGTACTGGTCGGCCAGTTCGCCGGCCTGGGGTAGATGCGTGTTGAGCAACTCCACCGCGCTTTTGAAGTTCTGCCGTTTGAAGGCCGCGCGCGCCTGGAGCAAAATTGCGTCCGGCAGCCGGGGCGAGGCCGGATGTTTCACGACGAAGTCCGCGAACTCCTTTTCCGCGCGCTCCATGAAGCCGTCCTGGAACGCCTTGGCCGCCGCGTGGAACGCGCGCGTCTCCGCGTCCTGTGCCCGCGCCGCCGGGAGCAGGGCGAGAAACAGCAGCAGGATGAACAGACCGCGCGTCATGCAATGATTTATCCGACAGCCGACGAAAGGATGCGATTCAAAAAACGTCCGATGTGACTGGCGGCAGCTCATTGTGATTTGAGGAACTGGTCGTAGGTCAAATGATGGCCGATCCAAAACCAGACCAATCCCTCGGGACGTTCCTTGGCCAGCGCCCGGTAATGCAAACCAACCCGTGCCGAGTAAAAAACGCCAGCCTTCTTGAGTCGCACGGAGGGGTGCCTGGGATTGGCCTTGAGAAGTTCAAAATTCTTGTCGGCGAGGGCGCGAATCCCTGCGGGCAGTTGGCGGTGACAAATCCAGAAGTCCTGATCGGCGAAGTGCTTCACAGCGGTGTGCAGCGGCCCGCCTCGAAATGATCGTCGGCACGCTTGGCGGCGGCATCAAGACGCCCGGCGGTCATGTCTTGCTCGATCTGGTGGTCCCACTGATCCGCGCTAAACTCCGCGAACCATTCGGAAAAACGGGCCAATTCGGCGGACGGGAGACGCGAAACCACCAATTCAAGTTCTTCAACGCTCATGCCCTGACGATACGCTTGAGACGCATGATGGGAAAGAAAAGATTTGGTGGCTTCCAGCGCCGACCGGCTAATCAATCACCCATTCAACAGCCGCTTGAGAAACTTTCCAGTGTGGCTGCCCGGACATGCGGCCACCTCCTCCGGCGTCCCCTGCGCGACGATCCGCCCGCCGTCTTCGCCACCTTCCGGGCCGAGGTCGATGACCCAGTCCGCCGTTTTGATTACGTCGAGATTGTGCTCGATGACGAGCAGCGTGTTGCCGGAAGCGCGCAGTTTGAAAATCACCTCCAGCAGCTTGGCCACGTCGTGGAAATGCAGGCCGGTCGTCGGCTCGTCGAGAATGTAGAGCGTGCGACCCGTCTGCCGCCGGCTCAATTCCGACGCGAGTTTCAGCCGTTGCGCTTCGCCGCCGCTGAGAGTCGTCGCCGACTGGCCGAGGGCGAGATAACCCAGACCGACTTCCGCCAACGTCAGGCATTGCTCGTATATCAACGGCACCGCGCGAAAAAAATTCACGGCCTCGTCCACCGTCATCTTCAGCACGTCGGCAATGTTCATGCCCTTGTAGGAAATCTCCAGCGTCTCGCGGTTGTAGCGCCGGCCGCCGCACGCCTCGCACGTCACATAGACCGGCGGCAGGAAGTGCATTTCAATTTTGATCAGGCCGTCGCCCTGGCATTTTTCACAGCGCCCGCCCTTGACGTTGAAACTGAACCGGCCCGCGCCGTAGCCGCGAATCTTCGCCGTGGGCAGGTGCGCGAAGAGATCGCGAATCTGGTTGAACATCCCGGTGTAGGTCGCCGGATTGCTGCGCGGCGTGCGGCCGATCGGCGTCTGGTCGATGACAATGATCTTGTCGAGGTTATCCTTGCCCTCGATGGAACGATGCGCGCCAGGCCGCTCCTTCGAGCCGAACCAGTGCCGCATCAGCGCGCGACGCAGAATGTCATCGACCAGCGTGCTCTTGCCGGAACCGCTCACGCCGGTCACGCAGGTCAGCGTGCCGAGCGGAATCCGCGCATCGACGTTCTGCAAATTATTTTCTGTCGCACCGAGGACTTCGATCCAGCCGCGCTCGGCCGATGGTTTGATGCGCTTGCGCGGGATGGGCACGGTCAGCTCGCCGGTCAGATATTTCGCCGTGAGCGAGCGCGGGTTTTTCAAGACCTCCTCCAGCGTCCCCGCCGCGACCAGTTCGCCGCCGCGCACGCCCGCGCCGGGGCCGAGGTCGAGAATGTAATCGGCGCGGCGGATCGTGTCTTCGTCATGCTCGACCACCAGCACGGAGTTGCCGAGATCGCGCAGTCCTTCGAGCGTCTTCAGCAGCCGTTCGTTGTCGCGCTGATGCAGGCCGATGCTCGGCTCGTCGAGGATGTAGAGCACGCCGACTAGGCCCGCGCCGATTTGCGTGGCCAGCCGGATGCGCTGCGCCTCGCCGCCGCTCAACGATCCGCTTTCGCGATTGAGCGTGAGGTAGCCGAGCCCGACGTTTTTCAGAAAGCCAAGCCGCGCGCGGATTTCCTTGATGACCTCGCCCGCGATTTTTTTCTGATACTCCGTGAGCTGCAGCGACGCCATGAAGCCGTCCGCCTTGTCCACCGAGAGCGCGCAAACATCCATGATGGAGAGGCCGGGAATCGTAGGACAGGCGTCGCGCCTATCTCTGACTTTTGGGGAAGGAGTTGGAGACAGGCGCGACGCCTGTCCTAGGCCCAGCGTCACCGCCAGCACCTCCGGCTTCAGCCGCCGCCCGCCGCACGCGTCGCAAAACTGCGGGTTCATGAAAGCCTTGAGCCGGTTGCGCGTGAACTCGCTTTCACTCTCGGCGTAAAGCCGCTCCATGTTCGGAATCACGCCCTCGAACGGCCGTGTCAACTTGCTCACCTTGCCCGCGCGCCAGAAGTTGAAATCCATCTCCGTCTCGCCGGAGCCGTGCAGGAGGATTTTTTTAAAATCGTCCGGCAATGATTGGTAGGGCTTCTCCAGGCTCTGGCCGCAGTGTGCCGTCACGCCGCGCAGCATGGCCTTGTAATAGGTGATCATCCGCTTGCCGCCGCGCCGCCACGGCAGGACCGCGCCGCCTTCCAGCGTTTTGTCCTCGTCCGGCACGACCAGCGCCGGATCGAAGACCAGTTTCTGCCCGAGTCCGTGACAGACCGGGCACGCGCCCTGTGGTGAGTTGAAGGAAAAATGTTTGATCGTGATCTTCTCGAAACTTTTGCCGGTGGCCGGGCTGTAGTTCCGGATGGAATGCAGCGTCTCGATCCAGTTCTTCGGCGTCGCCGTGTCCGGAGGCTGATGCAGGACGAGCAGCGAACCGTCGCCCCACTTGAGCGCCGTCTCGGTGGAATCACTCAGGCGTGTGCGGATTTTGTCGTCCATGACGAGCCGGTCCACCACCACGTCGATGGAATGTTTCTGTTTGGGATCGAGCTTCACGCGCACGTTGGCCGCCAGCTCGACCAATTCACCGTCAATGCGGGCGCGGACGAAACCTTCGCGTCCGAGTCGTTCGATCACATCGCGGAACTCCCCTTTCTGCGCGCGCACCACCGGGGCAAGCAGCATCACGCGCGTCTTCGGCGGCAGCGCGAGAACTTTGTCCACGATGTCGCTGGTCGTCTGCGGGACAATCGGCTCGCCGCTCTCCGGGCAGTGCGGCTGGCCGAGATTTGCGAAGAGCAGGCGCAGGTAGTCATAAATTTCCGTGGTGGTGGCGATGATCGAGCGAGGGTTGGCGCCGGAGCTTTGCTGCTCGATGGCGATGGCGGGCGAGAGGCCCTCGATGAAATCCACCTCCGGCTTCTGCATCTGGTCGAGGAACTGCCGCGCGTAGGCGGAAAGCGACTCGACGTATTTGCG
>CANMZY010000154.1:0-7583 GCA_947502425.1 Verrucomicrobiales bacterium | reverse complement strand
GGAGCGCGGGGTGCGGCCGATGGGAGATTGATCAACCTCATAGACGGCCTTGAGGGATTGGTGGCCGGTGAGAGTTTTCTGAGTTTGGGGTTTCGAGTTCCGAATTTTTCTCTTTAAGGCGGTTTGCAGCGCGGGGAAAAGACATTCGCGAATTAATGTGCTCTTGCCGGAACCGCTCACGCCCGTGACGACGACGAGACGGTTCAATGGAAATTGAACCGTGAGGTCTTTGAGATTGTTGATCGCGGCGTGGTGGAGCGTGATCTTGGAGTGCGGCGACTGGTCGCCGCCTTTTTGTTTCGCGACTCGTCGCGAAACGCGGCGCGCCAAGTCGCGCCGCAGGGAAGGCGGTGACAAGTCACCGCACTCCAAAACGACGGGCCGCCGCTTTCCGCGCGACGGATACTTCTTCACCTCCTGCGCGCGGAGACATTGGCCGGTGATGGAGTTTTCGTGCTGCATCAACTCGGCCAGCGTGCCGCCGGCGACGAGTTCGCCCCCATGCACGCCCGCGCCGGGGCCGAGGTCGATGATGTAGTCGGCGCGGCGCATCGTTTCCTCGTCGTGCTCGACAACGAGGAGCGAGTTGCCGCGCGCCTGAAGCTGTTCGAGCGCGGCGAGGAGTTGCACGTTGTCGCGCGCGTGCAGGCCGATGGTTGGCTCGTCGAGGACATAGAGGACGCCGCTGAGGTTGGAACCAAGCTGCGCGGCGAGACGGATGCGCTGGGCTTCTCCGCCGGAAAGCGTCGTGACCCCGCGGCCGAGTTGCAAATAACCGAGGCCGACTTCGCGGAGAAATTTCAGGCGCTCGGCAATTTCCGGGAGGATGTCGCGGGCGATGGCGGCGGCGCGTCCTTTGAATTTCAGCCGTTGGAAAAGATCGGCGGCAGCGGCGACGGCAAGCTGCGAGAAGTCGTCGATGGAGGGATTGGTGATCTTCAGTTTGCGCTCCGAAATTTGCAGACGCACCGCCCGCGCCACGGGATTCAGCCGCGCGCCGTGGCATTCCGGGCAGGCTTCGCGCTTGCCTTCCTGCCAGCCCCACCAGCTTTCCTCGATGGCGTCGGCGTTCGCGCCGCGCTCTACGTCGGGCAGATAAAACAGCTCGCCAAAGCCGCGGCATTTCGGGCACCAACCCTGCGCGGAGTTGTAGGAAAACATTTTCGGATCGAGCGGCTCGAACGAGCGTCCGCAGCCGGGACAGGCGCGCTCGGTGGAGTGGATGGAAATCTTCCCGTGATTATCGAGCGCGAAGAGCGTGCCGTGGCCGAGCGCCAACGTCTCGTCGATGAGCTGCTGCGGAGTGCGGTTGGGAGTTCCGCCTTCGGGCGGCTCCGTTTTGCGAGCTTTTGATTTTCGAGATGCTTTCGACGCTCGACCGCCTGAAGGCGGAACTCCAAAATCCAGCACGCCGGTCACGATTTCCACGTCGTGCTCCTTGAAGCGGTCGAGGCGGAAGGGCTGGCTGGTGTCAAAAATTTTCCCGTCGGCGCGGATTTCCTGGTGGCCATGTTTGGCGGCCCACTCGGCGACATCGGTGTGGAAGCCCTTGCGGTTGCGCACCACGGGCGCAAGCAGCAGCAGGTCGCCGCGCATTTTCATTTCCGCCTGAAGACCCCGCGCGAGCTGGTCGCGGGTCTGCGCCTCCACCGGTTTTTGGCAATCGGGACAGAATTGTGTGCCAAGCCGCGCGAAGAGCAGGCGCAGAAAATGATAGACCTCGGTGACGGTGGCGACGGTGCTTTTGCCGCCGCCGCGCGTGGTGCGCTGTTCGATGCTGACGGTGGGCGGCAGGCCGGTGATGAGATCGACCTCGGGCCGGGCGAGTTGCTCGACGAACTGCCGCGCGTAGGTGCTCATCGAGTCGAGAAAGCGCCGCTGGCCCTCGGCAAAAATCAAATCGAAGGCGAGCGTGCTTTTGCCCGAACCGCTCACGCCGGTCACGACGACGAACTGGCCGCGCGGGATGTCGAGCGAGAGATTTTTCAGGTTGTGCTCGCGCGCGCCGCGGATGGAGATGGCGTCAGCGCTGGGACGCGGGGGCGGCGGGGAGAGGAGGTGCCGGGTGTAGCCGCGGGCAATCAGTTCGTGGTAGGCCGCGAGCACTTCCGCGGGCAGCTCCTGCGGCGTCTGATAGCCAAGGCGCGGATATTCGATAATGCGCTGGAGGTCGCCGACCATTTCGTTGATCAGATCGTCCAGCGGATGATCGGGGGTCGGCTGCTCGTCGAAAGAATGCGGGGGAGCGGAGGCAATCACGGTCACGTCGGGCCAGGCGATGGCTGCGGTGGCCAGCGAACGGCGGAGCATCTGCGACTTCGCCACGAGAAGTATTGTTTCCGGGCGATAGCCGCGACTCTCGAGCAACTGGCCGCTGAAGCGGAGGTTGTCACCGGTGTTCGTGGCCCGTGGTTCGATCAGAATGTTTTCGCGCGCCACTCCGGCGGCGACGGCTTCGTCCGCGAACATCTCCGCTTCGGATTTGCTCCATTTGCCACGGGTGAAATTGCCTTGGGCACCGGTGAACAACAGGATCGGCGCAAGGCTCTGCTGGAAGAGTTGGGCGCAATGCCGCGCGACCCGCAGATCGTAGCTGCCCAGGCCGATGATCACGTCGGCCGGGCGGGGCGTGCTGGCGGCGCGATGGTAGTTCCAAAGGGTGCACGCCAGTTCGAGGGGGGTGGGGAGGCGGGTGGGCAGGTGGGCAGGTGGGAAAGTGAGAGTGTGAGTGGCGCGCGTTTTCGGCTTAATTTCCCACCGGCCCGCCTTCTCACTTTCTCTGCCGGCACCGAGCACTTCCCGAAGAAACCGCCCCGTGTGACTCGCTTCGCACTGCGCCACTTCCTCCGGCGTGCCCGCGGCGACGAGCTGTCCGCCGCGTTCGCCGGCTTCGGGACCGAGGTCGATCACCCAGTCCGAGGATTTGATGACGTCGAGATTGTGCTCGATGACCAGCAGCGAGTGGCCGGCGTCCACCAGGCGTTGGAAAACTTTCAGCAGCCCGCGCACGTCGTCGAAGTGCAGGCCGGTGGTGGGTTCGTCGAACAAGAAGAGCGTAGGACAGGCGTCGCGCCTGTCTCCATCTGTTTCAGTTGGCTTATGGAATTGGCCGGAATCGAGATTGGAGACAGGCGCGACGCCTGTCCTACGTTGAGGGGATTCGGCGAGATGACTCACCAGTTTCAGCCGCTGGCTTTCGCCGCCGGAGAGGGTGTTGATCGGTTGGCCGAGGCGCAGGTAGCCGAGGCCGACTTCCTGCAGGAGTTTCAAGCTCGATTCGGCGCGGCGTCCGGCGGGGAGGTGGGTGAAGCTGGTGAGGAATTGCAGGGCGTCATCGACGGTGGCTTCGAGGAGGTCGGCGATGCTCCAGTGCCCGGTGGGGAAGTGCTCAGTGCTCAGTGGGGGCGCGGTGGCCGGGGACTGAACACTGGGCACTGGGCACTGAGCACTGAGCACTTTCCCCGGCCGCTGACCGCAGAGTTTCACTTCCAAAATATGCTCGCGATAGCGCCGCCCGTGGCAGTCCGGGCAGCGGATGAAGATGTCGCTGAGGAACTGCATCTCGATCTTCTCGAAGCCCGCGCCCCGGCAGCGTTCGCACTGGCCGACGCCGGAGTTGAAGCTGAAGGCGCTGGCGTTGAGGCCGCGTTGCTTCGCCAGTTCGGTGGCGGCGAAGAGTTCGCGGAGGTCTTCGAACGCGCCGATGTAAACGGCGGGGTTGGAGCGCGGGGTTTTGCCGAGCGGGGATTGATCGACGAGGACGACTTGGGAGAGGTGTTGCCAGCCGGTGAGGGAGGACGCGGGGCGTGGGGCGTGGGGCGTGTCGTCTTCACGTTCGTCGGAGTCGGGCTGGTCGGGGGATTTTTGATCGGAGATTTTTGATCGGAGATTTTCTTCAAGCGCCGGGAGGAGGAGGTCGCGGATGAGAGTGGTCTTGCCGGAGCCGCTCACGCCGGTGAGGCAGACGAAACAGTGGAGGGGGATGGCGATGGTGAGGTTTTTAAGGTTGTGCAGGGTGGCGTTGGTGATGGTGAGAACAGGGACGGCGAAGATTGAGTTGCCTGGCTCGCCCTCACCCCGGCCCTCTCCCCCGGGGAGAGGGAGTGACGCTTTCCGTCGTGGGCTGAGTTTGGCGCGTTCAGTAGTCGGAGCGGTTTCCGAATCAAACATGGGCGGCGAGTGTTTCTCCCTCTCCCCGGGGGAGAGGGCCGGGGTGAGGTCGGACGTTGCCCGGTAGGGGATGGGCGTTTCGTTCAAGGCCAGCGCTTCAGAATTTGAAGTGAGCCTCCTCACGTCGGCTGCTACGAGGGAAACGGGGCGGCGCTCCGGCACTTCAATCTGTTTGCGTCCGCTCAAGTATTGGCCGGTGAGGGAACGGTCACTTTGGAGCAGATCGGCGAAGGTGCCCTGGAACATAATTTCCCCGCCGGCTTCGCCCTGGCCGGGGCCGAGATCGATGATCTGATCGGCGGCACGCATGACGCTGGCTTCGTGCTCGACGACGACGACGGTGTTGCCGGCGTCGCGGAGGTTTTCCAAGATGCGGACGAGCCTCGCCGTGTCGCGCGGATGCAGGCCGACGCTCGGTTCGTCGAGGACGAAGAGGGTGTTGACGAGGCGGGTGCCGAGGCAGGTGGTGAGGTTGACGCGGCTGGTTTCGCCGCCGGAGAGCGTGCGCGTGGGACGGTCGAGCGTGAGGTAGCCGAGGCCGACTTCGACGAGGTAGCGGAGCCGGGCGCGGACTTCGGTGAGGACGATCTCAAATGCGGAGTGCGGAGTGCGGAGTGCGGAATGAGCCGACAGCCGTTCGAGGACGGCTAGGGCGTCCTCGATGGAGAGTTGATAGAAGTCGGCGAGGGTAAATTTACGATTTACGAATGACGATTTACGAGCGGTGGGTGTTTCAGGCGACGCACTCGTAAATCGTAAATCGTCATTCGTAAATTGATACAGCAGCGAATCCGCGTTGAAGCGCCGACCGTGGCAGTCCGGGCAGGTGGTGTAAGCGCGGTAACGGCTCAAGAGGACGCGGACGTGCATCTTGTAGGACTTGCTCTCGAGCCAGCGGAAATAGCCTTTCACCCCGTACCAGGCGCGGGGCCATTCGTGGGCGGAGTCTTGGCCGTAATCGGGGTCGCCGTGGATGACCCAGTCCTGCGCTTCCTTCGGCAGTGCGGCGAACGGAATGTCCACGGGCACTTTGCGCTTTTTGCAAAATTTCATCAGGTCGGCTTGCGATTCGAGGCCGTGGCCGGTCTGCCACGGTTTCACGCAGCCGCCAGCGAGAGGCTTGGAGCGGTCGGGGAGGGCGAGGTGGTAGTCGATGCTGATGACGCGGCCAAAACCTTTGCAGGCCGGGCACGCGCCGATGGGGTGGTTGTAGCTGAAGAGCGCGGGGGTCGGCTCGCGGTAGTCGAGATCGCAGGCGGCGCAGTGGAAGCCCGCAGAAAAGAAATGCGGAGTGCGGAGTGCGAAGTGCGGAACAGGGGTGACGCCGGGACGGTGGATGGCGAGTTTGCCCTGGCCGTAGTGGTAGGCTTGTTCGCAGGCTTCGATGAAACGGGCGCGGGTGGCGGCGGTGGGCTTGAGGCGGTCTTGAATGATGGTGAGTGCGGTGTACGGAGCGCGGAATGCGGAATGAGTGGCGGCTTCGTCGATGCGGATGATTTCGGAGCCGACGAGCAGGCGCTGGTAGCCTTGCTTGGCCACGAGACCGAGCGATTCCGGCAACGACAGTTTTTCGGAAAGGGGCAGGTCGAACGTGATCAAACATTCCGCATTCTGCATTCCGCATTCCGCATTCACCTTCTCCCACACGGCCTGGGGCGGCTCTTTGCGCACGGGTTGGCCGCATTGGCGGCAGTGGAGCCGGGCGAGGTGTGGCCAGAGCAGCTTCATGTGGTCGCAGATTTCCGTCATGGTGCCGACGGTGGAGCGCGTGGTCTTGACGGTGTTCCGCTGCTCGATGGCGATGGCGGGCGGAATGCCGTCGATGCGGTCCACCTGCGGCTTGTCCATGCGGTCGAAGAACTGGCGGGCGTAGGGAGAAAAGGTTTCGATGTAACGGCGCTGTCCTTCGGCATAAAGCGTGTCAAAGGCGAGTGAACTTTTTCCGGAGCCGCTCAGACCGGTGATGACGATGAGCCGGCCGAGCGGGAGATCGAGGTCAAAATTCTTGAGGTTGTTGTGGCGCACGCCGCGCAGGCGAATGGATGGATCGGCGTTGGTTTTCGACATGCGGGGCGAAATGTAAGGGGATGAGCGGGCGTGTCAATGAGGCGGGACAAAGGCTTGTCGGCGGGGTCTGGTTTGCTAGGCTGCGGCATCATGTTAAGAATTTTCATCGCGGTGGCGTGGCTGTCGTTATCGGCGGCGGCGGCGGAGCGGAGTTTCGAGTTCACCGCCGAGAAGGAAAACGAGACGCCGCGTGGGTTTCGCAGCGTGGTCTCGGGCGCGGGCCAGCCCGGCGACTGGCGGATCGTCATGGACGCGGTGCCGTCCGCCCTGCCTCCAGTCTCGCCGTCCGCGCCGGTCACGAGCAAGCGGCCGGTGGTCGGGCAGATGTCGCGGGAAACAACGGACGAACATTTTCCGCTGCTGATTTCCGACGAGGAGAGCTACGGCGATTTCACGGCCACGGTGAAAGTGAAGGCGGTGGGCGGCGGGATCGAGCAGATGGCCGGGCTGGCATTCCGCATCCAGGACGAGAAAAATTATTATGTCGTCCGAGTGAGCGCGATGGGGAATAGCTTTCGTTTCTACAAGTTTGTCAAAGGCGTGCGGAGCGCTCCGATCGGGCCGGAGACGCCGGTCGCCCTGGGCGTGTGGCACGAGCTGACGGTGGAGTGCAAAGGCAACGAAATCCGCTGCCGGCTCAACGGCAAGGAGCTGATCCCGCCGCTCAAGGACAGCTCCTTCAGCGCTGGGAAAGTCGGCTTTTGGACGAAATCAGACTCGGTCAGCTACTTCACCGACCTGAAGGTGACTTACAAGCCGCGGGAAAGCTTTGCCCGCGGCCTGGTGCGCGAGACGATGCAGCGGTCTCCCCGGCTGCTCGGCTTGAAAATTTTCGGGACGCCGGACGGCCAGAACGGGCCGCTCATTCTCGCCAGCACCAACGAAAAAGAACTGGGCCAGCCGGGGACCAAGACGGAGAAGGACTGCATCGACAAGGGCGCCGTCTTTTTCGCCAAGGGAATCGAGGAGGTGCAGGTCACGATGCCGTTGCATGATCGTAACGGAGATAAGGTGGCGGCGGTGCGGATCATCATGCGAACCTTCGCCGGTCAGACGGAAAAGAACGCGATCGCCCGCGCGCTGCCGATCATCAAAGCCATGGAGCAGCGGGTGGTCTCGGCGAAGGAATTGATGGAATGATGTCCGGACGTTTTCAATTTTGGCAGGGGCCGTTCGCAAAGTTGCGAGGCGAAAATATTTTGATGCAAATATCCCTGTAAATTTCAACTTCCCCGCAGGGGGCCGGTTTTAGGCCAGGCTCCTGCTGATTAGCAACCATGAGACCAGCTATATTTATTGAACGGGATGCGGTCCTCAACCATGTCACCATCCAGGGAAAACATCAG
>CANMZY010000153.1:0-7603 GCA_947502425.1 Verrucomicrobiales bacterium | reverse complement strand
CGCCAATTTCGGGATCATCGGCGCGGCTTTCGGCCTCGGCTTCATTGCCGGCCCGGCGCTCGGCGGCTGGCTGGGCGATCACGACCTGCGCCTGCCCTTCTACGTCGCGAGCGGCCTGACGCTGGCGAACTGGCTTTACGGGTTTTTTGTTTTGCCGGAATCGCTCGCGCCCGAAAACCGCCGCGCCTTCTCCTGGAGCCGCGCGCATCCCGCCGGCTCGATCACGGCCCTGCGCCATTACCCGCTCGTCCTGCGCCTGGCCGTCGCAATTTTTCTGATCACCATCGCGCAGATGATGCTCCAAAGCACCTGGGCGCTCTACACCGGTTTCCGCTACGAATGGTCGCCCAAACAAGTCGGCCTCTCGCTCGCCTTCGTCGGCCTGATGGCCGCGCTGGTGCAGGGCGGACTCGCGCGGAAAATTATTCCCAAGCTCGGCGAGCAGCGTTCCATGACCACCGGCCTCACACTCGGCGCCCTCGCGCAGATCGGCTACGGCTTCGCGCCACGCGGCTGGATGCTCTACCCGGCCTTGTCCATCGGCTGCCTCGGCGGCATCGCGCAACCGGCGGGGCAAAGCCTCATCTCGCGCCACGTCCCGGCCAACGAACAAGGCGCAGTGCAGGGCGCGCTGACGAGCCTGACCAGCGTCGCCGGCATCATCGGCCCACTCATCGCGACGAACCTCTTCGGCTGGTTCATCGGCCCGCGCGCGCCGTTTCCTCTGCCGGGCATTTCATTTTTCGTCGCCGCGCTACTGATGTTCGCCGCGCTGTTCCTGGCGCGGCGGGCGTTCCGTCTCAGTGCGGACTGAGTTTTCCTGTTGCACGCCGGTCGGCTGTCGGACCCAGCATCGGCAGACGTGAAAACCACATGGCGCAATTTCCAGCGACCGTTCGCCTCCATCCGCGCCCGACCGATGCGGGTGAAACCGTCGAGACCAAATCCGGCGGCGCTCCCCGCCACATCTTCAAACTCGCGCCTGGAAAATGGTCTCCCCTGCTCTGGCCGTTCTCAACCGTTTTGGATGAGCACCGATGAGCACCGATGCGCGCAGGTGAGCGGCTCTATGCCGGCTTCCGGGTAAAACCCGGGGATCAGGATCAGTTCGCCGGGACCAGTTCGAAGTGCAGCTTCTGCGGCTTCGCGGCTTCGCGGATCTTGCCGTCGGCTTCCTCCACTTTTTTGGTCAGCACGGCAAATTTCTCTTTCAACTCCGGCGCGGCCTCGGCGGCGATCGCGGCCCGGGACTGGCCGCGCCATTGGCCGACCAGTCCCTCTTTCGCGTTGACGGCGGCCAGCACGGCCTTGCCCTGCGCGGCGATCGGACCCGTGGCGAAGCCCGTCAGGTTCACGCCGGCTTCAAGCTCCTTTGCGGTCAGCGTGGCCAGCGGCGTGTCATTCGCGTGCAGCACGTAGCGTTCGCCGGTCAGCCCGGTGACTTTCAAGGTGTATTGGCTCAGTTCCAAAATGGTCGGGAACAACGGCAGCACGGCGCGCGCGTCGTCGGGAATGGGAAACGGCAGGCACTCGTCGAGCCGGTCGAACGACAGCTTGCCGCCTTCCGACTTCACGCCGTCCACCACGCAGCCTTTTGCTTCCACCTTGCCGTTCATCGCCACCGTGGCGCTGCTGACGAAGCCTTCCGCGCCGAGTTCCTTGAGCAGCGCAGCGGCCATGGTGAGCTGGCCGGGCGGTCCCGGATGCACCGGGTCGCCCTGCATCGAGACGGGCCGCGGCCCCTTCGCCTGCACGGCGAGAAACGCCCGCAGATGCTCGACCCCCGCGAGTTCGTCATCCTTCGCGAACTTCGTGGACGAGTCGAGCAGCCCGACCAGGCTTTCGCGCGGCTTGTTCTTTCCCCAGATGTCGAGGACGGCGTGAAACTGGTCGGCGAACGGTGCGTTCTTCTCAGCCGAGAATTTTTTCAGCGCCTCCGCATAGAGGTGGAGCTTGGTGTTGCCGCCGTATTTGGCCGAGGTGTCGCCGTTGTTGATCGGGCTGGCGGTGAAATAAACCGGCCGCGCGCCCGCCGCCCGGATCTTCCCGTCCATCTGGCCCATGTTCTCAATATATTTTTCCACGGGGGTGCCGCCCTGGTCATTCATCCCCAGTTCCACCGAGATCACCGTCGGCTTCCACGCGGCGATATCATAATCGAACCGGGCCATCGTGCTGGGAATCGTGTGTCCGCCGACGCCCGAGTTGCGGAAGGCGAACTTCAGCTTCGGGTAGCGCGCGAAGCAGAACGCCTCGTAGTAGTTCGAGTGGAGATGTTGCGCTGTGATGCTGTCGCCGGCCATCACCCAGATGTCGCCGTCCTTCAGCGGAAACGGGGCGGCGGACAGGGAGACGATGGAAGCGAGCAGGGAAACGGCCGTGACCGCGCGCCGCGTGGAACGATGGAGAATTTGCATGGGCGATGTTGTGAAGGATCGCCCCGGAGTGTCAAGCGGGCGCCGCTTCTGTCGCGCAATGCTCTTTTTCGCAGCCACAGTTGTCTTCCTGCTGATCGGCGAAGTCGTGGTTCTCCCAGTTCGGATCGAGGCCCAGGTCCTTGAGCATTTGCAGATCTTTTTCCACGGACTGATTCAGCGTGGTCAGGTAATTGCCCACCATCAGCGCGCTCGCGCCGGCGGTGAAGACCATGCTTTGCAGGTCGCGCAGGTTCACGGTGCGCCCCCCGGCAATCATGATTTCCTGGCGCGGCAGCAGCAGCCGGAAACAGGCGATAGTCTTCAGAATTTCCAGCGGCGCCAGCGGCGGGTTCTTCTCGAAGGGCGTGCCGGGAATGGGATTGAGGATGTTGATCGGCACCACGTTCGCGCCCAACTCGCGCAACGACAGGGCGAGATCGCAGCGGTCTTCGCGCGTCTCGCCCATGCCGATGATGCCGCCGGAGCAGATTTTCAGGCCGGCTTTTTTCAAGTAGCCGATGGTCTCGACGCGATCCTCGTAGCTGTGGGTCGAGCAGGTCTGCGGGAAGAAGCGGCGCGAGCTTTCGAGGTTGTGCCCGTAACATTCGAGGCCGGCCTCCTTGAGTCGGTCGGCCACGGCCTGGCTCTTGATGATTCCGAGCGAGGCGTCAGGCCGCGTCTGGCCGCCGGCCTTCAACTCACGGATGCGGTCGCACACTTCATCGAGCATTGGGCCTTCCTTCAAACCCTTCCAGGCGGCGACGAGGCCGACGGCGGTAACGCCGTTTTTTTTCGCCTCCTCGGCGGCAGCCAGCACTGGCTCCGGATCCACAAAGCCGTACTTGGGCGAGCCGGTCTGGTAAGCAGACGATTGCGCGCAAAAGCTGCAGTTCTCCGAGCACGCGCCGGCTTTGGCGTTGACGATGGAGCAGAGGTGAATCTTGTTCCCCTTGAAATGTTCGCGCACGCGGTTGGCCCAGCCGATCAGGTCAAAAATGTCGGCGGAGTTTTCGAGGTGAAAAAGAAACAGGGCCTCGTCACGGTCCAGCCGGCCGCCGGCGAGGACCCGCTGGCCAAGTCCGGCGAGCCGTTGGTGATTGGTCACGTCAAGCGTTTGTTCGCGCATGGTTGACAGGTTAGTGACGAGGAAAATTTGTGCAAGCCCGCAGGTGCGGAAAATTATCCGGAGCAGCCTGGCTCTCATCAGGCGGAGCGTCCGGAACCTTGTCTTCGGAGCGGCCGCTGTGCAGCGGCGGCTGACTTTCAAGATGAGAATGGTCGGCCACGCCTGCACGGGTCGGCCACCAATTGCGGGTCGCGACACGGGCTGGCCCGGGCAATTTTGGCACAGCTATTTTCAAAACTGGTGAAGTCGGCGCGGCCTGTGGCTATACTGTCTGTGCGTGAAGCGCACGGCATGAACCGTCCCCACCCCAACGAACCGAGCGTCACCGGCTGCCTCGTGCAGTCGGTCGCCGCCGCGTTGCGCGCCGAGCCGTCGCTCGAAGCCGTGACCATTGACCTCGCCCGCCAGTCCATCGACGTGGCCACGCTGGGCGCGACCGCCGACCTCGGGCTGGCCGGGCGCGTGGTGGCGCAGATCGAGCAGACGCGCGCCGCCGACCCGGCACAGCGTTGCGGCCTGCTCTCCGGCCGGAACGATTGCCACGCCTGCGACCTGGCGCTGCCGCCGGAAATCCGCAACACGATCACGATCAAACAGGAGGCCGGCGCCACGACCATCGCCCGTGTCACCTGCCCGACCGCGCCGAAGTTCTGGCGCTGGAAAAATTTTCCCCTCCCAAAAGTCCTGCAGCGCGACGTGGAATTTTTCGAGGAGGAGGAACATCCGCACGAATGGAAGTGGCAGTTGCTGGCGGCGGGACTGTGCGGCGCGCTGGCGCTCACGGCCGCTTTTCTTTCGCCCGGCCCGGCGCGACTGGGCCTGTTCGTGCTGGCCTATCTGGCGGGCAGTTGGTTCACCGCGCAGGAAGTCTGGGAGCGGCTCCGCAAGGCCGCCATTGACGTGCATTTCCTCATGCTCACAGTCGCCGCCGGCAGCGCGGCCATCGGCAACTGGGCCGAGGGCGCGACGCTCCTGTTCCTGTTTTCACTCTCCGGCGGGCTGGAACATTTCGCGATGGCGCGCACGCGGCGCGAGATCGATTCGCTGTTCAAGAGCGCGCCGAAAACCGCGACGCTGCTCGACGTCGACGGCCACGAACGCGAAGTGCCCGTCGGCCAGGTGCGCCCCGGCGCGCGGCTGCTCGTCAAACCGGGCGGGCAATTTCCAGTGGACGCGGAAATCGTCAAAGGCGCGACGGCCGGCGACGAATCAAACCTCACCGGCGAGGCGACGCCGGTGGAGAAGGCCGTCGGCGACACCGTGCTGGCCGGCACGCTCAACCTCTGGGGCGCCGTCGAGACCGTGGTGCTGCGGCCCGCCGCCGAGAGCGCGCTGCAAAAAATCATTCGGCTCATCCAGGACGCGCAGCAGCAGAAGGCCCCTGCGCAACGCTTCACCGACCAGTTCAGCAGCGTCTATACTTACGTCGTGCTCGCGCTGTCGCTGGTGATGTTCTTCGTCTGGTGGCTCGGGTTCCAACTGCCGCCGTTCTCCGCAGCCGGGCCGGACCAGAGCGCATTTTATCGCGCGATGACGCTGCTGGTCGTGGCCTCGCCCTGCGCGCTGGTGCTGTCGATTCCAAGCGCGGTGCTCGCGGCCATCGCGTGGGGCGCGCGGCACGGCATTCTGTTCCGGGGCGGCGCGGCGGTGGAAAAGCTCGCGGAAATTCAGATCGTGGCGCTCGACAAAACCGGCACGCTCACCACCGGGGAACTGAAGGTGGAGCGCGTGGAAAGTTTTCCGCCGGGCCGCGAGCACGAGGTCGCGGTCCTGGCCTTTTCGCTCGAGCGCCTCTCCACGCATCCGCTGGCCCGGGCCATCACGCGCCACGGCAAACAGCAGAGTCTCCAGTCGGTCGGGTTCGACCACTTCGAGTCGATCACCGGTCAGGGGTTGCTCGGACGGCGCGGCAACGCGACCTGTTTTCTCGGACGCCGCGAGGCGGTGGCGTTCAATCCTCATTCCGACCAACTGGCCCGCGTGCCGGTCATCGAGGCCGGGCTTTCCGAAGTCTGGCTGAGCGAAGGAGAATTGCTGGGCCGAATTATTTTGCGCGATGACATTCGTCCCCAAGCGCGCGCGGCGCTGGAGGGAATGCGCGCGGCGGGTTTGCAGACGCTCGTCCTCACCGGCGACCATCAGTCCGCGGCGGACTTCTTGAAGACCCAACTGCCGCTCGACGACATCCGCGCCGGATTGAAGCCGGAGCAAAAGGTCGCGGCCATCCAGGCGTTCGCGCACGAAGGCCGCCGCGTGGCGATGGTCGGCGACGGCGTGAACGACGCGCCGAGCCTGGCAGCGGCGCATGTCGGTGTGGCGATGGGCGCACGCGGTTCCGACGCGGCACTGGAACAGGCGGAGGTGGTGTTGATGCACGACCGGCTGGAAAATTTTCTCACCGCCTTCCGCCTGAGCCAGCGCGCGCGGGCCATCATCCGGCAGAACCAGGTGATCTCGCTTGGCACAGTCGTGGTGCTGGTGGGCTTCGCGCTAGCGGGCGGCATCCCGCTCACCATCGGCGTGGTCGGACACGAAGGCAGCACGGTCATCGTGGTGATGAACAGCCTGCGACTGCTCTTCGGCAACGTGGCGGCGACGCCTCATCGCAGAAGGTGAGCGCGGCGCCCCGCCGCGTGGACAGGAGACTCCCCCACCTCACGGCGACGAGGACGTCGCAGCTACGGCAGACCGGACAAGATTTGCGCGGCATTGAGCGAAATCCGGGGTGCTGGCCGGCCGGTCCACCAGTAGGCTGCCTCCATGCCCCCCGCCCGCAGTCGCCGCCAGCCCACGGCGGATTCCATCATCGAACTTACCCCGGCGCTGCTGAACATCGGGCACATCCTCGTGCCGAGCGATTTCTCGGACCCGTCGCGCAAGGCCCTCAAATACGCGGCGCGCTTCGCCGAACTATTTGGCGCGAAGATCACGCTGCTCTACGTCAACGAGTCGGTCATGTATCCCAATTTCGCCTACTACCCGCTGGCGATGGAGAACGAACAGGTGGCCAAGATCGCGCAGACCCGGCTGGTCGCACTCGGTGCCAAGGAAATCGGCGAGGAACACATTGAAAAAATCCTCGTCCGCACCGGCAATCCCTTCCATGAAATCACCGAGGCCGCGCCACCTTGAAGATGGATCTCATCATCATCTCGACCCACGGCTGCACCGGCTTGAAGCACGCGCTCCTCGGCAGCACGGCTGAGCGCGTCGTGCGCCACGCCCCCTGCCCCGTGCTGACGGTGCGCGACAAGGAGCACGAGTTCGTCTGAGGGCGCCGGTCGAGCCGGGCGAATTGGGACGCAAGACGGCTGGGAGCGGTCCCCTCTCCAAGAGGCCGCCGCACATTTCCGGGAATTGGCTTGCGGACAAGGGCGCAATTTCATTCAATGTTGAGAATGCTGCTTCTGTTGATCGGATAATCCATTTTCAGAGACCGGCGCCGTGGCGTCGGCGCGGTTGATTCGCTCCCATCATGAAAGGTAAATTTTCTTCAAACCGTCGCGGGTTCCTGGCCGGCGGCAACTGGATCATCGATCAGGTCAAACTCATTGACGTGTTTCCCCGGCGTGAGCAACTCGCCAACATCCGTGCCCAGGCCTCGCAAGGCACCGGCGGCGCGCCCTACAACGTCCTGATCAATCTCGCCAAGCTCGGCGTGGATTTTCCGCTCCAGGCCGCCGGATTCGTCGGCAAAGACGCGCTGGGCGAAGACATCCTGGCCGACTGCAAGGCCCACCAGATCGAAACGAAATGGCTGCGGGCCATCGCGACCGCCGCCACCTCCTACACCGACGTGATGACCGAGCAGAAGGGCGGGCATCGCACCTTCTTTCATTATCGCGGGGCGAATGCGCTCTGGAAGGGCGAGGATCTGGATTTTCAGAAAACGAAGGCGAAAATTTTTCATCTCGGCTACCTACTGCTGCTCGACGCGCTGGACGAGGCGGACACGAAATTCGGCACCAAGGCCGCGCGCCTGCTCGCCGCCGCCCAGGCCGCCGGCTTGAAGACCAGCGTGGACACGGTGAGCGAGGACAGCGACCGCTTCGCGAAGGTC
>CANMZY010000152.1:0-7611 GCA_947502425.1 Verrucomicrobiales bacterium | reverse complement strand
CCTGGCCTAGCACCTCGAGGTAAAGGTCCGACTGGTGAAGATCGTCACCGGATCGTTCGTAAACCTCCGCGCCCAGCATGTTTTTCACCTGCCGGTGGCGTCCGGCCAACCCGTCAACGGTGAGCGGCACGTAACACTGGCTGTCGTGCGGCGCGAGGTTGACCACGACCAGGTCAAACTCCCCGGCCCCGTCCTCCCACTGCAAGAGCACGAAGTTTTGCGCGGTGGGATTCTCCGGCCAGGCGGGGCGCGGCGCCAGCAATTGGCCATGACCTCGCCCGACCGCGCTCACCGCAAGCGCGGTCAGCAGGTAATCGTACCACGCGGCGATTTCCGGCTGCGGTCCCTCCGCCGGACGCCGGCCCAGATGCACGCTGATTTGCCGCCGCGCGCCGGTGAACTGGCCTTCGTCGAAAAACCTCAAGCCGGGCAGGCCCGCCACCACCAGCGCGGCGGCGCGATGCTCCGGCCACAAAAGCACCGACGCGACGAGGCGATCGTCGTGGTTCTTCAGAAAGTGCGCGGAGGCCGCGAGACGGGCCGGCGGTAGTGACAGCAAACGATGCGAAATAGCGGCAGGTTGATTTGAGGTCAATTGGTCCTAGAGCCGCTTGTCATAGGTGAAGTCAAAGCCCAGTTCCTGCAGTCGCGCCTCCAAGTCCCAATACGCCTCGGCCAGAAACAGAAATTCTGGCGACGACTCTTTCACCGCCTCGATGACGTCCGTCCAAAACTCCGTCTGCGGAATCGCGTCGTTGCCCGGAAAGGCGGCCCACGTTTTCGCGAAGACCTCGTTCAAAACCAGCATCGCCATGTCGCAGCGCACCCCGTCGCACTGGCGCGCGATGGACTGGAGCGTTGCACCATCGCGGTGCACGTGGCCGGGTTGCGATAATCCAACTGCGCGGTGTCGCGCCACGGCGGGAAATAAGGATCGCGGCCCAACGCCAGCCAGCGCGGCCCGGCGTCCGTCTCGTGCCAAAAAGTTTCTCCCACTTCGACCGCGCTGGAGACAAACAGCTCCGGCCTTTCCCGGAGCCAGGGATGATCGAGGCCCGTGTGGTTGGGGACAAAATCCAGAACGAGTTTCAGTCCGTAACGGGCGAGCTTGCGCCGGTACGCCTGCAACGCCGACGCGCCGCCGAGGGAACACACCACCGTGTAGCTGGCGACGGCATACGGCGAACCGGCGATGTCCTCCTCGCGAAAATCTCCCAACGTCTCCGCCGCCGCCGCGCGTACTTCGGGCGAGTGCCGGCTGACCGCGCGGCTGCGTGGGCCGGTGTGCCAGACGCCCATGAGCCAGAGATGCGTGAAGCCGAGCCGTTGCCAGCGCGCGAACTCAGCTTCGGGGACATTGGCCAGGTGAATGCGGGTGCCGAGGCGCGCGGAGAGTTCCCGCAGCCAGCAGCGCGTGTTGATCTCGTAGAGCAAAGGATGACTCATCAGCGGACGAGGTTGGTTTTCCGCAAACGGTTCCGCCGGGGACTGATTGCGAGGAAGCTGCGGACACTTCCATCGATCCCGCCGACCAATTCTATTGTCATCTGGTGGCAGCCGAGGTGACGAGGCTCATTGTTCCTACGAGCACGACCGACCTGCAGAGCCTCGTCACCTGGCTGCTACTTTTAATGCGCGCTAACTGTTCAGAATTTTCAACGCCTTCTTCGGATTCGAGGGCCGGAGTATCAGCAGGCCCTTTTTGGAGGAGGACGCGGTGGCGCAATAGGCGTATTCGATGTTGATCTTCGCCTTGGCCAGCTTGTGCGCGATCTGGGCGAGTGATCCGGGCTTGTTGTCGCCTTCGATCATCAACACTTCGCTTTCCACGACGAGCGTGCCGTGTTCCTCGAACATGAGCAGCGCCTTGCGCGTGTCGTTCACCACCATGCGGATGACGCTGTGGTCCACCGTGTCACTGATCGAGATGGCGTAGATGTTGATTTTGGCCTCGTTCATCGCGTCACAAACGCGCGCGAGGGTGCCGGGCTTGTTTTCGAGAAAAAGGGCAAGCTGGGTGGTGATGTGCATAGGTCAAGGGCGGTTTGCGGTCATTTGTTTGCTGCATTCAAACTCTCAACTCTAGCGAGCCTAATTTCGCCGGCGGCGATCTGCAATCTGCATTTCTTGGCCTCTCGCTCCGCAGTTGCAGTTCAAAAACATTCCCCGTAACGTGCCCACATGAAATCTGCCCTCCTGCTTTGCCGGTTGACGCTTTGCGCGCTTTTTATCTCCCCGTCCGCGCTCGCCGCGGCGGAAGCCAGCACCAATCGCTATGAGTTCAAGCGCGTCCACGACCGCGACGGCATCGGCAAATTTTTCATGGGCCGCGAGATCGCCCACGTCATGGGCCATCAGGCCGCCGACTGGCTCGAGCGCCCCTCGCGCGAGGAGGAGGAACGCCCGGAACTCGCCATTGAAGCCCTCAAGCTCCAGTCCGGTGACGTCGTGGCCGACATCGGAGCAGGCACGGGCTATTTCAGTTGGCGCATGGCGAAGAAGGTCGGCGACAAGGGCCTCGTCTATGGCGTCGAAATCCAGCAGGAGATGATCGACCTGATGAGCCAGAAGCTGGCCCTGCGCAAAGTCGCCAACGTCAAGCCGCTCCTCGGCACCACCACCGACCCCAAGCTCCCCGCCGCCGGCGTGGATCTCGTCATCATGGTCGATGTCTATCACGAGTTCGACCAACCGTTCGAGATGATGGAAAACATCTGCAAAAGTTTGAAGCCCGCCGGACGCATCGCCTTCGTGGAATTTCGCGGCGAAGACCCGAAGGTGCCGATCAAGCTCCTCCACAAGATGACCGAGGCGCAGGTCCGCAAGGAAATGGAGTCGCACCCGCTCGTCTGGGTGGAAACCATCGCCACCCTGCCCCGCCAGCACCTCATCCTCTTCAAGAAAAAATAACCGTAATTTGGTCAAGCCCCGCGCCAGGCCAGTTGCTTCCGTATCCAGTTTGGGTCGCGGCACAGATCAAGCACGGCAAACACCTGCGTCTCGGTTTCCGTTTCGCGATAATAAGCCCCAAACGGAAACCGGTCGGCCAGCATCAGGTAAAAGTCAAAGTGTCGGGAATGAATTCCCTGATGAAGCGTCAGACTCTCGACGTCGGCCACGAGTGAGTCGGCACAGTAATCGCCGGTGCCGGGTTCCAATTCGTCGTAAAAATCTCTGGCCTGGTCGATGTCCCCGCCGGCTTCCGCGAGAACGACCACGATTCTCATTTTGGGCGTTTGGCGAGGTGCTTCTTGAGCTGGGGAAGGGTGAGGAATTCACCCTGGCCGGCTTCCACCTTGACCAACCGCTGGGCGAGAATTTTTCCATGCCAAGCCGGAGTTTCCTGCTTCTCCGGCTCGCGGGACATCGAACGCCAGAGCAATTCCATCGCCTGCAACTTTTCGGTGATGCTCATGCGCTCAATTTCCACAGCTTCGATCATGGCCGGAAAGTAGTCCGCCCGCCAAACGACGGCAAGCAGACTTTGCCCTTGCTCACAAAAACCGGAAGCCAGTCGCCCGGCTTCCGGTTTTGAATTGGAGCGCCGGTCTCCGCTGATTACCGCCGCGCCTTGGGCAGCGCGCTCCGCCCCGCATAGACCGCGTTCCGGCCGAGCAATTGTTCGATGCGCAGGAGCTGGTTGTATTTCGCCAAGCGATCCGAGCGGCTGAGGGAGCCGGTCTTGATCTGGCCGCAGTTCGTCGCCACCGCAATGTCCGCGATGGTCGAATCCTCGGTTTCGCCGGAGCGATGGCTGAGGACGGCGGTGTAGCTGTGCGTCTGCGCGAGTTCGACGGCATCGAGCGTCTCGGTGAGCGAGCCGATCTGGTTCACCTTCACGAGAATTGAATTGGCCGTGCCCGTGTCGATTCCCTTCTGGAGAAATTTCACGTTCGTGACAAACAGATCGTCGCCGACGAGCTGCACCTGGCCGCCGATTTTGTCGGTGAGTTGCTTCCAGTGCTTCCAGTCGCCCTCCGCGCAGCCGTCTTCGATACTGACGATGGGATAATTGGCGACGAGCTTGGCGTAGAAGTCCACGAGCTGCCCGCCGCTGATGGTCTTGCCGGTGGATTTCTTGAAGGTGTAAGTGCCATCGTGGTTGTAAAACTCGGACGCGGCCACGTCGAGCGCGAGAAAGATTTCCTTGCCGGCCTTGTAGCCCGCGTTCTTGGTGGCTTCGAGGATGGATTCAATCGCGTCCTCCACGCTGTTGAGCTTGGGCGCGAAACCGCCTTCGTCCCCGACGGCGGTGGAGAGGCCGCGCTTTTTCAGCACGCTCTTGAGCGCGTGGAAAATTTCCGTGATGGCCTGCAAGCCGTCGCTGAAGGTGTCGAAACCGTGCGGCTGGATCATGAACTCCTGGAAATCAATCGGCGCATCCGAGTGCGCGCCGCCGTTGATGACGTTAGCCATCGGAACGGGCAGCACCTTCGCATTCGGCCCGCCCAGATATTTGAAGAGCGGCGTGCCGATGGCTTCCGACGCGGCCTTGGCCGTCGCGAGCGAGACGGCGAGAATCGCATTCGCGCCCAGCTTAGACTTCGTTTCCGTGCCGTCGAGCGCGAGCATGGTGCGATCGACCGTGAGCTGATCAAGCGCGTCGAGGCCGACAAGCGCGGGCAGAATCTTGCCGGTCACATTCTTGACCGCCTTGGAGACGCCCTTGCCGAGATACCGCTGCTTGTCACCGTCGCGCAGCTCGATGGCCTCGTGTTCGCCGGTGCTGGCGCCGCTAGGGACCGCCGCGCGCCCGACCGCACCGCCGGCCAGGATCACATCGACCTCGACGGTGGGATTGCCGCGCGAGTCGAGAATTTCACGGGCCTGGATGTCAATGATGTTGCTCATAATTTTTAGTTCAATGGTTCAAATAAAATGAGCGCGCATCATAAAAGCGCGCGAAGGCGAGTCAAGGGCGGCGTGCGGTGAATCCAACGTGTGGTGGTGGCGGGACGAACGCCCTCCAGGGCCGGCCGGAGGCCCGCCGCCACGAGGGCCGTTCACTTCTCCGCGAGGCAGTAGAGAAATTTTTCCCCGCGCAGATATAGCTCCCGGTCCGCCAGCGCGGCCGAGGCGCTGAAGGAATCATCCAGGTGGTTCACCGCCAGCGTGGCGTTTTCCTTGTCGTGACGGAGCACGACGGTGTTGCCGTCCCGCGCCGTGACGTAGATGCGGCCCGCCGCGCCGACCGGCGACGCGAAGATGTGGTCGCGGATGCCATCGAGCCGCAGCAGCTCACCGCGAAACTCTCCGGTCGCCGGGTTCAGCCGCACCAGGATGTTTTGATTATGGCGGAGGTGGTAGAGCGTGTCGTCGTAAAGCAGCGGCGATGAGACGTAGGGCGTGAGGCGGTTGAGTTTCCACACGACGTTGGTGGTGCCGGTCAGGTCGCCCGTCGCACCGGCGAGTCGGATGGCGACCATCGCCTGCGAATAGTAGCTGTTGCCGGCGATGACGATTCCGTCGCGATGCACGGGCGAGGCGACGACGTTGTCGGTGAGACCGGCACATTCCCAAAGCAGCGCGCCGGTCGCGAGATCGTAGCCGCGCACGCGCTTCGTGGCGCTGACGATGACCTGCGGTTTGCCGCCGACTTCGACAATGAGCGGCGTGGCCCAGGAAGTTTTCTCGTCGCGCGGAACTTTCCAGAGCTGGTGGCCCGTGCGCTTGTTGAAGGCGTGGAGAAAGGAACTGCCCTCGTGATCCCAGTTGACGATAAGCGTGTCGCGATGGAGCACGGGCGAACTGCCCTCGCCGTGCGCGTGGAGCGTCTGCATTTTACCGAGATCCTTTTGCCACTTCACCGCGCCGTCAAGGTCGAGGCAATAGAGCCCGCGCGAGCCGAAGAAGGCGTAGAGGAATTCGCCATCAGTGGTCGGCGAATTGGAGGCCGGGCTGCCGGTGTTGTGCCCGCCCTCGTGCGGCCATTCCTCGCGCACGACTTTTTTCCACAACACGCGCCCGTCTCTCCGGCTCACCGCCATCACGAGATATTGAAACCGATGCGTCACCGGCACGCTGTCATGCACGCCCGGCGCGGAATCGAACACCGGCTTCTGCGCCTCGCCGACTGGGGCCGCCGCCATCACATACACGCGATCGCCGAACACGATGGGCGAGGAATGTCCCCGGCCCGGCAGTTCAATTTTCCAGCGGATGTTTTTCTCCTCGCTCCACTCGACGGGCGGATTGGCGAGCGGCGCAACGCCGTTCCCCATCGGGCCGCGCCACTGGGGCCAGTGGCTCAAACCGTTCGTCGCCGCAGTCGTGGAGCAGGCAGACACACCGGTGAGAAAACAGATCATGAACAATCGCAACAGCCTGCCGCCGAAATTTGGCAGGGCCGTCCAGCGAGCAAATATTGCGGGAGTTTGGAGATCACTCATACGCGCGGTGACGATTCAAGTTTCATCTGCGAGTCACGCCGGGACTCTGGACTGTCCGTACGCCGAACTCAAACCATTCCCCGGAGCGCGGGGCGGATCATTTTGCGGTTCCCATCCCCTCGCTCTGCGCTGGCCAGACGGTGGAGGTGTAATCTATCCTCACGTCCTCCAAAGATGAAACGAACACTGTGGTCATGGATCGCTAGCCTGCTGCTGTGCGCCGCCGCCAGCCGGGCCGCTGAATCGAACCGGGTGCAAATCATCCGGGACATCGAGTATGCGCGGGCCGGGACGCAGGCGTTGCGACTCGATCTCCACCTGCCGCGCGGACCGGCGCGTGCGCCCTTGATCGTCTGGGTGCATGGCGGCGCATGGCGCTCCGGCTCCAAGAAGGGCATGCCGCTGGGGAAGCTGGTCGAGGAAGGTTATGCAGTGGCCAGCGCAGATTACCGGCTGTCCACGGAGGCGAAATTTCCGGCGCAGGTTCACGACCTCAAGGCGGCCATTCGCTTTCTGCGCGGGCACGGCGGCGAGTGGAAATTGCCGTTGAAGAAAATTCTCATCGCCGGAGATTCCGCCGGAGGACACTTGGCCGCACTGGTCGGCGTGTCGAACGGCCATGCGCAATTGGAGGGTGATGCCGGCAACGACCGCGCGCGAAGCTCTGACGTGCAGGGCATCCTCAGTTTTTATGGCGGCGCGAATCTCTCCACCATTCTCAAGCAGTCCACGCCGCACGGTCTGAGCGTGCGCGTGCCCGCGCTGGAGCTGCTGCTGGGCGGACAGCCGGAGGACGTTCCCGAACTGGCCCGGCTTGCGAGTCCGGTCTTCCACGTTGATAAAAACGACCCGCCCCTGCTCCTGTTGCACGGCGATCAGGATCCGCAGATGCCCGTGAACCAGTCGCTCGAACTGCGCGGCGCCTACGAGAAAGTGAAAGCCCCGGTGCAGTTGAAAATCGTCCACGGCGCGGTCCACGGCGGAGCCATGTTCTACGACGAGGAGCGGATGGCGGTAGTGAAGAAATTTCTGCGCCGTCATTTCTAACCGGAACCATTCCTTTCAACCACGAATGAACACGAAGAAACGCGAATGAAAAAATCCTTTTCCTGCTGCCGGGCGGTTGCGTCCACGTTCATAAAACTGCGCCCAGCGTTGCTCTTGGCGCTTCTGGCTTCCACCGCCGCTGATTCGTGTCCATTGGTGTCGATTCGTGGTTTTC
>CANMZY010000151.1:0-7626 GCA_947502425.1 Verrucomicrobiales bacterium | reverse complement strand
GAGGCCGTACGTGCCTTCGTACCACTCGCATTGGCACGTGTTGCCCCATGGGTCAGGCGTGAGAGGCGGCGACCAATCCCCGTCGAAGGCCTCGCCGACCCCGAAGCGTGCGCCGTCGGTGGCGCGCGCGCCGGATTGCCCCTGGTCCGGGCGCGCGTCGCCTGGTCACTCGGTCGCGTGCCGAGCAGCAATGCCGGCCCGCTGCTGGCCGGCCTGGCGACGGATCTGCATCCGCTCGTGCGCCGCTGCGCGCTCGAAGCGCTTGGGGACCGTCCCACGCTGTTGGCGGGGCCGGAACTGGCGCGGGTGCTGGCGGCAAATTTCGGATACTTCGACAAGCGCGTGCGCCAGGCCGCCGCGCGCCTCGCCAGCCGTCTGCCCGAACCAGCCTGGCAAATCCTGGCCAAGGACATCGAGCGTGCAGCCCCGAACGCGCGGCTCACTGGCGTGCTCGCGCAAATCTGGCGGCATCCGGATGTCACGATTCATCCCGACGCGCTCGACACGCTGGCCCCGGTGCTCGCCCAGGCGCGCGAGCCGCAGACCCGGCTGAATGCGGTCCGTCTCGTCATCCTCGCGCTGGGCGACTGGCGGCTGAACAATCCGTCCGTCGAGGTTTACACCGGTTACGAGCCGGCTTTTGCCATTGCCGGCAACGAGGCGGTGGTGGAAAAAATCGCCCGGCTCGTGCGGCCGATGCTGCCGTCCGGCCAGGTCGAACTCGATCTTGAAGCCAGCCGGCTGCTGGCCATGATCGAGGACGCGGATGCGAAAACGCCCGCCGCGCTCGCCGGTTATCTCACCGACCGCAGTGCGGCCACGTCTGACTTCCATTATCTGACCTGCCTGTCCCGGCTCCGCGCGACATCGCCGGGGCAGACGGTGAAAATCGCGCATACCATCTTGAGTCTCGACCACAAGCTGGGCGGCGAGACGACGCACACGAAACAAAGCTGGAGCCTGCGCCTCGCCGAGCTGACGCAGATTTTTTTGCGGCGCGATCCCGCGCTGGGCGACGCGCTGCTCAAGCATCCGCAGTTTGCCGCGCCCGGCCACGTCGGCCTGGCCCTGACGCTGGGCAAGGACCGCCAGCCCGCCGCCGCGCGGTTGTTTCAGGCGGCCATGCAGAAAAATCCGAACGTCGCCTGGCCGGGCCAGATCATCGAGCTGCTCGCCACCCTCCCGCCCGAAGAGGCGCGTCCGATATTGCGCCGGCAATGGGTCAACATCGTCCTGCGCGATGAACTGCTGCTCCGGCTGTCGGCGAAACCGGAACCGCTCGACCGCGATAAATTTCTCTTTGGGCTTTCCTCCAGCCAGCCGGGCGTGGTGCGGGCGAGCCTCACCGCGCTCCAGCAGTTGCCGCGCGATCCCGTCGCCACCAATCTCATCGCCCCGCTGACCCTCCTGCGCCGCCTGCTCGCCCAGCCGGACGAGCAGTTGCTCCGCGCGCAGCTCGTCACGCTTCTGACCACGAACACCGGCCAGCCTTTCAAGGTCCAGGAGCAGGGGACCGACGCCGCCAGCATGAAGCGCGCATACCAGCCGGTCTTCGACTGGGTGGCCGCCCGGTTTCCCCACGTCCTCAAGGCACTCGACGCCGCCGACGCGGAGGATCCCGTCCGGTGGAATTTTGTTTTGAAATCCGTCCCTTGGGACAAGGGCGTGGCGGAGCGCGGGAGAAGAATTTTCAGCGAACGCGGCTGCCAGACCTGCCATCTGGGCGCGTCCGCGCTCGGTCCTGACCTGAACGGCGCGGCGGCGCGCTTCTCGGCGGAGGACCTGTTCAACGCCATAATTTTTCCGAGCCGCGACGTGGCCGGGCCGTATCGCACCGTCCTCGTGCACACCCGCGACCAGCAGACCTACAATGGCAGCGTGGTTTACGAATCCGCCGAAGGGTTGATCCTCCAGATCAACGCCACGAGCACGGTACGGCTGGGTCGTCCCGACATCGTGTCGCGCGAGCCGAGCAACCTGTCGCTGATGCCCGCCGGTCTGCTCAACGGTCTGACGCCGCAAGGGCTGGCCGATCTGAACGCCTTTCTGCGGTCGTTGCAGCCGCGCCAGTAGCGTTGGGCGGCCCGCCGCCCGGGAACACAGCCGGGACGGCTGCGCCACCAGCCTGGGCAATTTCAACTTAGGAGTTCGAAAAAATTTCTCCCAGCGGTGTGTGTTTGCGGACTTGCTTCCGCCGGGCTGGAAGCTACGGCTCGAGGGCAGGCGGGACGACCACCGGTCCGCGGCCGGTGGGAATTCCCGTGCGATCAGCCGAGGAACGCCGCGTGGACGGCCCGGGTCGCGGCTTCACCTTTGGCGAGATCAATGACCACGGAGATTTTGATTTCGCTGGTCGAGATCATGTCGATGTTCACGCCTTCTTTCGCTAGAGTCTCAAACATCTTCGCCGCCACGCCGCTGTGGCTTTTCATGCCCACGCCGACGATCGAAAGCTTGCCGATCTTTTCGTCAGCGATGGCCTCGCGAAAACCAATTTCCGATTTCAAGCCGTCGATGACCTGGCGCGCCTTGAGCAACTCCGGCTTGTCCACGGTGAAGGACAGGTCGGTGGAGGGCGTGCCGCTGCCGTGGCTGACGTTCTGCACGATCATGTCGACGTTGATCGTGGCCTCGGCCAGCGCCTTGAAGATGCGCGCGGCCACGCCGGGACGGTCGGGCACGGCGACGAGCGTGACCTTGGCCTGGTTCTTGTCGAGGGCGACGCCGCGAATCACGACGTCCTCCATGTTCTTGGTTTCTTCTTTCACAATGGTTCCGGGATTTTCGTTGAGACTGGAGCGGACTTCAAACACGACGCCGAACTTTTTCGCGAACT
The DNA here is from genome assembly GCA_947502425.1 of Verrucomicrobiales bacterium. Taxonomy (GTDB): domain Bacteria; phylum Verrucomicrobiota; class Verrucomicrobiia; order Limisphaerales; family SIBH01; genus SIBH01. Next base: position 4,790 of record CANMZY010000151.1, on the reverse strand, counting down.
CGACGGAGCGGGACTGCATCACCTTCGCGCCGCTGCTGGCCAGTTCAAGCATCTCGTCGTAGGAAATTTCCGCGAGCTTGCGCGCCGTCGGCACGAGGCGCGGGTCGGTGGTGTAAACGCCATCGACATCGGTGTAAATTTGGCAGAGGTCGGCCTTGAGCGCGGCGGCCAGGGCAATGGCGGTCAGATCGGAGCCGCCCCGCCCGAGCGTGGTGATCTGGCCCTCCGAGGTCTCGCCTTGAAACCCGGCGACGATGACGACGTTGCCGGCGTCGAGCAGGGCGTGGACTTTTTGCGGCGTGATGTTTTGAATCTTCGCTTTGGTGTGGACGCCGTCGGTGACGATGCCGGCCTGCGCGCCGGTGAGTGAGGCGGCGGGAATGTTGAGCGCGTGCAGCGCCATGGCGGTGAGGGCGATGGTCGTCTGCTCGCCGGTCGAGAGGAGCATGTCCATCTCGCGCTCGCTGGGCAGCGGCATGATTTCCTTGGCCAGTCGGATCAGGTTGTCGGTCACGCCGCTCATGGCGGAGACGACGACGACGATCTGATCTCCTTGCGCGCGGTATTTGGCGACGCGGTTTGCGACGTTCTTAATGCGCGCCGGGTCGCCCACCGAGGTGCCGCCGTATTTTTGAACGATGAGTGCCATGCAGTTTTGAAATCTAGATTTTCGACTTGCTGGGTTTGGAAATTCCCAAGCAAGCAGCGATTTGTTCAAACCCAAGATCGTCTCGGAATGACTGAATTTCGTCATTCAAGTTCCTCAGCTTCACTTTTTGCCAACTCGAAGATTTATCGTGATGCTGGCGTATGAATTCATTTGGCAGTGTATAAAATTCGGTCGGTTGCGATCCGGTCGGTCCACAATTTTTCCCGTAAAATTTTCCGATATTAAGGAAGACGACAACTAGGAAATCGAACGCGTTCAATGAAGCTTCTTTCACTGGAAAGCCACGGTCGCAATCCGTCGCATACCTGCTTTTTACCTGAACTCGAACTTGTACAATTTCTCCCGAAAGAGGGGGGTGTCGTGGGTCGGGATGGATACATATTAGATCGTATCCTTCGTTATTTGGTGGAGCTTTGTAGGCAAGAATATTCCGACGCATCAAATGCCCCATCACCAAATACTCAGCTCCTGCTGAAACCACGGGCAGGCGCAACCAATTATCATTTTTTTTCTCCATGAATTAGATTCCGATGATCTTCATAACCGCTTCCTTGGTCGGCGGAACGATGATCGGCACGAAGCCAGCCGTCTTGATCGCGCAGTTGGGGTCCTTCAAACCATGCCCGGTGAGCGTGGCCACGATGAGGCTGCCCTCGGGGATCGTCCCGTTCTGGACGCACTTGATGAGGCCGGCGAGCGGCGCGCAACTGGCCGGCTCGGCAAAGATGCCGTCGGTGCGCGCGATGAGCTTGTAGGCGGCGAGGATTTCTTCGTCCGTCACCTTGCCGATGTGGCCTTTGGATTCCTGCCACGCCGCCGTCGCGCCCGGCCAACCCGCCGGGTGGCCGATGCGGATGGCGGAGGCGACGGTCTGCGGGTCTGTCACCGGATGCCCGTCTACGATGGGCGCGGCTCCGGCGGCCTGCCAGCCGTACATTTTGGGCAGCGTGTCACACTTTTCGGCGGCGTGATATTCTTGGTAGCCTTTCCAGTAGGCCGTGATGTTGCCGGCGTTGCCGACGGGGAGAAAATGAAAATCCGGCGCGTCGCCCAGCGCGTCGCAAATTTCAAACGCCGCCGTCTTCTGCCCCTCGATGCGGAACGGGTTGATGCTGTTGACGACCTCCACCTTCCCGGTCTCGCCGAGTTCGCGGACGATGCGCAACGCCTCGTCAAAATTGCCTTCAATGGAAATGGTCGTGGCCCCGTACATTAGGGCCTGCGCGAGCTTGCCGAGGGCGATGCTGCCATTGGGCAGCAGCACCACGCATTTCATTTTCGCGCGCGCGGCGTAGGCGGCGGCGCTGGCGCTGGTGTTGCCGGTGCTGGCGCAGATGATCACTTCCGCGCCGCGCTCCTTGGCCTTGGAAACCGCCAGGGTCATGCCGCGGTCCTTGAACGAGCAGGTCGGGTTCAGCGCCTCGCATTTCACATGCAGCTCGAATTTTCCGCTGATGGCCGCGACGAAATTCGGCACGCGGATGAGCGGCGTGTTGCCTTCGAGCAGGGTGACGATGGGTGTTTCACAGGTGACCGGCAGGTGCTCCGCGTAGTGGTGGATGACTCCGGGCCAGGGGGATTGCGGTCGAGAATTCATTGGTTGGTTGGTTGCGCGAACTTCACTCAAAATTTTCCACGCGGATCATCACGGGCGTTTCCTTCACCACGGCGAGCCGGGAAATTTTTCCCAGCGCCCGGCGCATCGCGGCGTTGGTCGCGTCGTGAATCATCAGGATGAGCGGCACGCTTTTGCCCTCGTGTCCTTCGGGCTGGATGACGGAGGAGATGCCGATCTTTGCCGCCGCGAGAATCGCGGCGATTTTGGCGAGCGTGCCGGGACGGTCGGCGACGGATAGGCGCAGGTAATAGCGCGAAACCACTTCAGCCATCGGCAGCACCGCGCCGTCGCGCTCGTGCGGGACGAACGGCGGGATGCGGCTCTTGGCACCGCATTTCAAATCGAGCGCCGCATCGGCGAGGTCGCTCAGGACTGCGCTGGCCGTGGCGTCCTGGCCTGCGCCGCGCCCGTAATAAAGCGTGTCACCCACGATGTCGCCGCGCGCATAGACGGCGTTGAACACGTCGTTCACGGAGGCGAGGACGTGCCCGTTCGGCACGAGCGTGGGATAGACGGAGACTTGCACCGGCGAGCATTTGCCGTGGTCCGTGCCGAATTTTTTCACGACGCCGAGCAGCTTGATGGTGTAGCCGAGACGGTCGGCGAACTGGATGTCCAGCTGGGTCACGCCCCGGATGCCTTCGACATAAACGTCCTTGGGATTCACCCAGAAGCCGTGCGCGAGCGAGGCGAGGATGCCGGTCTTGTGCGCGGCGTCGTGGCCGTCCACGTCGAGCGACGGCTCGGCCTCGGCGTAACCGAGCCGCTGCGCGTCCGCGAGCACGGCGGCGAAATCCGCGCCTTCCAGCTTCATGCGCGTGAGGATGTAATTGCAGGTGCCGTTGACGATGCCGTAGAGGCGCGTGATGCGGTTGCCGATGAGGCCCTCGCGCAAAACTTTGATGATCGGAATGCCGCCCGCGACGCTCGCCTCGTAATAAAGATTCGCGCCGTGTTTTTGCGCCGTGGCAAACAACTCCTCGCCGTGCGCCGAGAGCAGCGCCTTGTTCGCGGTGACAACCGGCTTGCCGAGTTTCAACGCCGCCAGCACCACCTGGCGCGCAATGGTGGTGCCACCCATCAGCTCGACAATGAGATTGATGCCCGGATCAGCGACCACGGTGCGCCAGTCGGTGGTGAGCAGGGCAGGGGGGATGCGGACCGCGCGCGATTTTTTCAAATCCCGCACGCCCACCCGCGCGACGCGCAGCTCCACGCCGAGGCGTGACGCCATGAGCGCGCCGTTGCGCTGGACGGCCTGAAACACGCCGCCGCCGACGGTGCCGCCGCCGATGATTCCCAAGTTGATCTGCCGCATAAAGGCCGGGAGCTTGCCCGGAATCAGGCTGTGCGACAATTTCTTTTTGGTCTGATTTTGTCTTCCGCAGCATTTTGCATCGTCTGGGCGGCGGGAAATAACGGCGATCAAAGCCCCGCCGACAAATCGGCCTTCTGCCACGGGAGCGACGAGAGATGCAGTTCCGCCCAAGCGGCGGCCTTCGCGTTGAGCGGGCTTTTCAAATTGTAGCTTTGGTAGCAGATCATCTCCCCGATGTGGACGACCATTTGGGCGAGCGACTGGCCGGCGCTCCAGTGATCGCCGATGCAAATTTTTTGCGGATCAATGTTCGGATGAAAAACCGGCGTGGTCATCCGGCAGAACGGCGGCTGGCGCGGGTAATCAACCGGCTAAAAAACTTCGGCCTGATGCGGGCGCGCACTTCTTCGCGATGCGGCGGAGGCTAGTGGGGCCGGCGTCCCGCCCGCCCCACTGGCGGAGCAGTCGATCAACTTGTGATCTTCTTGTAGATCGGCTTCTTCACCACCACGGCGGGGAAACGGCGGCCGCGGATTTCGATTTCAATCACTGTGTCCGGCTTCGAAAAACCGGGCGGCACGTAACCCATCCCAATGCCAAGGCCGAGCGAGGGGCTTTGCGTGCCGCTGACCACATCGCCGATCCGGCTCGCGCCGGGCGCGCAGATCGCGTAGGTCGGACGCGGCGGCGCGGCGGGGCCGGTCATCTTGAACGCGACGCACTTCTTGTCGATGCCCCCGGCCTTTTGCTGCGCGAGCACGGCGCGGCCCACGAACTCGCCCTTGTCGAGTGCGACAAAGAAGCCGACGCCCGCCTCGATGGGCGTGGTGTTCTCGTCGAGTTCATGGGCGTAGAGCGGGTAGCAAACCTCGGTGCGGAGCGTGTCGCGCGCGCCGAGGCCGGCGGGCTGCAGGCAATGCGCGTGGCCGACGGCGAGAATTTTGTTCCAGATCGTCTCGATGTGTTCGGCGGGCGCGATGATTTCAAAACCGTCTTCGCCTGTGTAGCCTGTGCGGGCCGCGAAAATCGTAATGCCGTTGAAGACAAACACGCCGAGCTCGTTCTTCTTCAGCTCGCTGGCCGTGCCCACGAACGTGCCGCCGATGGAACCGCCGGAGATCGCCTCGTTGATGAAGCCCGCGACGCGCGGCCCCTGCGCGGCCACGGCCGCGAACTGTTCGGAA
>CANMZY010000150.1:0-7647 GCA_947502425.1 Verrucomicrobiales bacterium | reverse complement strand
GGCGTAGAGAGCGAGGAGTCCGCCTTCGCCCCAGCCGATGACGCCCACCCGGCGAGAGTTGGCTCCGCCCGCCTTGGCATACCAATCCACCGCCGCCAAAACTTTCTGAACCTCGTATCCGATCAGGTGTCGTCCAAGCTCGAACGCCGAGCTGTAAAGAAACTGGCGGGCACTGAGCCGGCTCCGTCCCAAGTGCGGGCCGCGGCTGCGATCAATGATCATCGGCACCAGCACGCGACAGCCGCTCTCGGCGAGCCGGCGCGCGAACTGTGATTCGATGGCGACTCCATCCTGCAGACCGCAAATTTGTTCCGGCGTCTGGCCGGCATCGGGAATCGCGATCACCTCAGCCACCGGCTCGCGGCCCGTGGGCGTGAGGAGCAACCCTTCGCCGTGAACATTTCCAAAAGCGGGCCAGCGCACGGCGCGGATTTCGTAACCGACACCCTGTCCGACCAGCACCGGCTGATCCACGCCGGCTAAAACCTGCAGGTCGGGCGTGGCGACTCGCGCGTCCCGGACACCGAGGATGTGCGCGAGACGCTGGCGGTTCGTCGCGATCGACAACGAGTAATTTTCCGGCGACGAAAAGTCCCGATGCCAGAACCGCGCGCGTTTTTGGGCAGACAGGTCTGTCTCCCGCAAAAGAAATTTGTCCACACCGGCGACAAGATTCGAGGCGATGTCGCCACCGATGGTCAGAGGCTGCGTCCCGGCGAGCGGCACTGGGTTCGCCACGGGAGCAACCACCGCCGCAAAGGAGGAATAAACCGTGACAGCAACGATCCCATACAGGCGGACAAAAAAATGTTTCATTGAAAGTTATCAGGTTGGTCTGGCGGTGTGGCTAGGGCGCCGCATTTTTCGTGGTGACGAATCCGGCGTTAGCCCAGTCCGCGAAATCCTCGCGGGAGCCGTCGCCGGCGTCGGTGACGGCGAGGCTGATGATTTTGGCACCGGCAGGAATCGGGACATCAAAGCGCCACGCCAGCGACTGCACGCGCATCACGGGACTGGCGGCGGCTTCCTTGCCATCGATGAAAACCTTGAAGATCACGCTCGGATATTTGGCGAGGTTCGAGCCGTTGCTGATGCTGATCAGGTTTTCATCCGCGCCGGCCAGGGCGACGAAGCGCTGGTACTCCGGCTTGATTTCATACACGAGTTCGGCCGGGGCGTGGACGCCCATGCCCTGCTGGTAGCGTTTCCGGTTGATGATGATGTCCTGTCCGAGATTCGATTTGTCCTTCTGCGGCGGCTTGGTGAATCCGGCATAGCGCATGTGACCGCCGTAGGTGTGGCCGAAGCCAACATTGCGCACCGGCTTCAAGTCGCCGAGGGCGATGTCGGGCGCGGGCGGCATGGGCGAGAGGCGCGCGAAGGAACCCTCGGATTCCAGACAGACCGCCCGGCCGTCGCGGAAGGCCGAGGTGCGGAGCCGGGTGGTGTTGGTGAACACGAACGGCTTCGTGTAGAGCGTCGAAGTTTGGCCGGGCTCGGAACCATCCAGCGAGTAGCGTATTTCCGCGCCGGGCTCCAGCGGCGCGGTGAGCGTGACCGTGATGGGCTGCTCGAACAAATGCGGGCGCATCGGCGTGCCCCAGGGTGTGATGCGGACCGGATCCACCACCCACTTCGCGTCCCACTTGCCCAGCCTGGCCAGTTCGTCCTGGAAACTGATGGTCGGCGCGAGGTGCTTTTCAAAATGCTCCACGACCTGTTCGGTGTTGAGGTCCGGCGTGAAGTTTCGCGCCGGATCGTAGCCGGGATGCGCGTCGGTCATGTCGCGCGCTAGAAAGCAGCGGAGGCCGGCGGATTTCATGGCCTTCAACCCCATCGGTTTTCCGAGCAAGCAGACCTGCGTGTGGAACCCGACGTAGATGAGATGCGTCAGGCCATACTTTTTGCAGACCGCGTAAACCTCCGCCTGGGTGTCGGGCATCAGGTCGTTTTCGCCGATGCGGAGTGCCGGGTGCATTCCGTCCCAGCCGAAGTTTCCCGCGCAGCGCTCGCGTCCGCAGGCGCAGCCGCCGGCGTCGGGCACGGGCGGGCAGGTGACGTTCATGACGGAAGGCACGGCGAACTTCGGCAGGGCGAAGACCGCCTCGCGCTGCGGATAGCCGACGTAATTGTCCACCACGTCGCTCGGGCAGAGCATGACTGTCATGCCCAGCGCGCGCGCGGCGTCGAGAGCCTTGTTCATGCGCGGGACAATGGCGTCCACGCGCATGGTGGCCGTCTTGCACCAGTGAAAATTCCAGACATCCACGGCCACCACGCCGATGCGCGCCGGGTCCACCTTTTCCGTCGTAAGGATGATTTTCCCGGTCTCTGGATCGCGGGTCCGGCAGGTCAGTTCGATGGGTTCGGCGGCGGCGATGTGAAATGTGAAAAGCAGGATGGCGAAGAACAGAATGGTTCGCATCGGCTCTGCGCGCCGGCCGGGAGCGGGACGGACGTCAACTTCACGAATGGGTTCAGTGTTCATAATTTTTCAACGGACCAACGGTTGGGTGCTGCGGAGATAGGCGAACAAATCGCGAATCTGCTGTTCGCTCAGCGAGTCGAGCAACCCCTCCGGCATCAAGGAAAGTCCCGCCGCTTTCATTTCCTGAATCTGTTCCTGCGGCAGCGTGATGCTCATACCGTCAATGCCGCGCAGCACCACCACGCGCTGGTCTTTGTCGGCCAGGAATCCCGAGAGCGTGCGTCCGTCCTTGGTGGTGACAAGATGGTTCTCGTAGCCTTCACGAATCTCGGCGTTCGGATTCACGATGCTCAGCAGCATGTTGTCCAAGTCGTCGCGCTTGAAGGTCGTGAGGTCCGGCCCGATCTGGCCGCCCTGAACAAACAGCTTGTGACAGCCGGCGCAGGCGGTGCCAAACAGTTTCTGGCCCTCGTACGGACTTCCGGTGCCCTGGCGAATCACGCCGGTCAGGTGGTCGATCTGCTTTTTCATTTCGGCGGTGGTCGTTTTTTTTTCGCGGCCCCATTGCTGATGGACAAGTTCGACGACGCGCGGCTGCCGGTGCTGCTTCAGCTTGTTGATCACATCCGGCGCCACTGCGCCCTTGGCCATCTTCCCCGCCGCCACCGCCTCCAGCAACTGGAGCGACCACGCGGGACGACTGGCCAGCAACGCCATTGCCGCCGGGCGCGCGTCGGGGCCGAGCTTGTCAAAGGACCCCAGCACATCGCCGCCGATCTTCACATCATCGTAAGGCTGCAACGCGGTCAACGCCGCCTTGTGTAACGCCTGGTCGGCGGGCCGGCCGATGATCTTCACGAGCACCGGCACGGTTTCCGACTGTTTCACCTCGCCGAGAATCTGGATGTATTCGAGCCGCTGGTTCCGGTCCGCCGAATCGTCGGCGATGAGTTGCAGTGCCTGTCGAACGGCATCCGGCCGGCCAAGACGCAGGCCCAGCGCTACGGTTTCGCCGCCCGCCCTGGCGATGGCCCCGGTCAGTTCACCGGGAAGACTGGGCATCGGCCGTCCTTTGAAAGCGGCTTCCAAGCCTGCCATCAACTTGGCGTTCTGTTCCGGCCCCGGCGACAACTGAAAAAGTTTCGCGCAGGTGAGCAAGTCCCGGCGTGTGCCGGCCGCGGCGTAGCGACGCATGACGCGTTCGAGGAGGTGCTTTTGCACAAGCGGCCGCCGCCACAGCGCCGGTTCGCTGAACAGTTGGAGCACGGCCTCACGGTCGGTCTCCGCCTTCGATTCGATGGCCCACCACAGCAGAAGCGGGAGGCGATTGTCATCCGCGTCTTCGTCGTGCGTCAGGAGATTCCGCACGATGGGAAGGGCGTCCTTCGCCGGAAGGCGTCTCGCAGTGCTGGCCAATTGGCCGCGGGCTTCGAGGTTGGTTTCAGTGGCCGCGATCTCCGCGAGCCGGGCGGAAATTTTCGGCGAGACTTTCGCCGCATCGCCGAGCAACCGCACCGTCCACCAACGAACCTGGGGATCTTTGTGCCCGATGGTTTGCAGAGCGGTCTCTTCGTTGAATCCGCCACACAAATTCAGCGCCCATAAGGATTCCAGAGCGAGCTGGCCGGCGTGGTCGTTGATCATCTTCGTCAGTCGCGGAACCATGCTCCGATCTTTTCGATCTCCGACCAGGCGCAACGCCGTCTGGCGGACGGTTCGGCTGGGGCTGGCGAGCTGATCGACCAGCGCCGGGGTGGACAGGCGGCCGAAGTCGATGACCTTGGCGGGTTTCGCACCCTTGGTTTGCAGCCGGTAGACGCGGCCGTTGTCTTTGTCGATCTGTCCTTCGTTGTTGCGGTAGTGGTTGACCTGGCCGTCGTACCAATCAGCGATGTAAAGCGCGTTGTCGGGACCAATCTTGATGTCCACCGGGCGGAACCACGCATCGTCGCTCGTGACGGCGTGGCCGAGGTCGAGGGTTTTGAAGGAGGAGCGGTCCGGTTGGACGTCACTGAAGACGACACGGCCTTGCAGCGGTTCGACGCCGAACAGTTTTCCCGTGTAGTGGTCGGGAAATCCCGGGCCGTCAAAGATCACGAAGTTGTGGGTGAACCGCGCGACCCTGGTGTGGGGCATCTGCGGAAAATATCCGAACGCGTACGGATTCGACAGCGGGCCATGTTTGTCGAAGCCCTTCTGCAAATACGCGCCCTGCACGTAGTGGAACCCGCGCGTGTCGCCGCCGTTGTGTCCGGAGAAAATTCGCCCCTGCGAATCGATCTCGACCCCGAACGCATTGCCGCCGCCTTCGGCAAAGACCTCGAAGCGCCTCGTCTCCGGCTGATACCGCCAGATCAACTGGCCCATCGTGTGGAGAAACGTTTCCTGGTCGAGGCCGGGCCGGATCATGTGGCCGGTGACCGTGCTGCCTTGTGCCGCGTAAAGCCAGCCGTCCGGGCCCCAGCGCAAACTGTTCGCCACCGAGTGCGTGTCTTCGAGACCGAAACCGGCGAGCCGCACTTCGGGATCACCGTCGGGAATGTCGTCGTTGTTCTTGTCCGCGTAGAAGAGCAGATACGGCGGGTTCAAAACCCAGACCCCACCGCGGCCGCGGCAAACTGCGGTGCAGATGTTCAGGCCTTCCAGAAAAGTCGTGTGCATGTCGAAAACGCCGTCGCCGTCGGTGTCCTCGTGAATGGTGATTTTGTCCGCGCCCTTGATGTGATTCGGTGGAGGCGGAGGCACCTTGTCGTAAACGGCGCGCCAGACATTGTCGCGACTGAGCATCTGCAAGCCGGCGGGCGAAGGATACTGGAGGTATTGCACCACCCACATGCGGCCGCGCTCATCGAAGTTCAAAAACACTGGTTGCTTCACGACGGGCTCGGCGAGGACTTGCTGGATCTCCAGGTCGTCCGCGACATGAAACCGCTCCAACGATTCCGCCGGGCTCAAGGCGGCCGTTTGCGGCGGTTTCGGTGGCTCGACTTTTGGGACAACATCCGCCGGGGGAATGCGCTGGTTCAGCGACCACAAAATCCCGTTCAAGAGCAGACGTCGAAAGGCCGGCTGCTTGAAGTCCTCGGGCCCGCCGAGCGATGTGTAAAACACGCGCCGGCCGGCGTTGGTGTTGGCCCAGGCGACCGGCTCGGTCACTTCTTTCCCATTCACCACGATCGTGCCGGTGAGCAGCGTCGTCGTTGCGGCGGTGAGTTCGCGGCTGCGATAGAGCGAATAGCGGGTGCGGAACTTGTCGAAGGCCACGCCCGTGAGAATCGGATGCTTCTCCGCGACGTCCGCAGTCCGCACCGACGGAGGCAGGTCGTTGCCGTAGTGGTTTTCGTAATGACCACCTAGAATGTCCCGGTCAAAACTGCTCCACGCGGCGTGCCGGTCATCGGGAGGTTTCGCATCGAAGGAGTGACTGGCCGTGCGCAGGCCGACCAGCGGTTTGCCGGCGTCGAGATGGCGGCGGATCAGGTCTATCATTTCCCGGTCCGGAGTGCGACGCCGGACGCTGACGACCAGGAGATCCGCATCCTTGATCACTTGGAAATTGGCAAACTCATTGCCACCTTCGGGCGGCGCTTTCACGTAGGAACATTTGAAGCCGCGGACTTCGAGTTCTTTCGTGGCAAACTCCGGCAGCGTCTCCGCCGTGCGATACTCGTTTTCACCCAGCACGAAAACGGCGTGGGGCCGGGCTGGGTCGGCGGCGAAACCCGTCGCCACGAAAAGAAACAGAGCTGGAGCAATTAGTCGGAAACAGTTCCTAAACGAGTTCATGTGGTCAGTTCGCAGCGCAGCCGGAGAAAATCAGACAACGGAGGCAACGTGCATTGATCCTCATTGCTTGGCTGGCTGGGAAGCCGGTTTGGCGAGCAACTCCACCGACTTCGCGGCGAGCCGCCGGCCGAGTTCCAAAAAACCTTCCTTCGTGCAGTGCAAATCGTTGTTCCCGCCGTTCAGGTCGTCCGTATCCACCCACCCACCGCGCCGATCTTCCGTTGCCACCTTTTCCTGAATGGCGCGGACGGCATCCCAATGTTTCGTGCCGTTGAGGTGATCGCTGAGGCGGCCGATGACGACGGCCAGATCGGGATGTTTCAGGTCATCGCGCACGCGTTGGATCAGGCCATGCAAGGCGTTCGAATACGAGCCGGACATTCCGCCCTTGGCATCGCGCTCGCCCTGCATCCAGACGAAGGCGACGGTGTCAGGAGTCTTCCCACCGAGGGCCTTCTTCACCTGGGCCATGAGCACGTCATAAAGGCCGCCGCCCTGGCCGGTTTTCGGATCCTTCCACCACTGGCTGATCGGAGTGCCCGATCCGGCGTAACGGACCACGATCACCTCGTCATGCGGGTAGGCCGCTTTGACGGTCGGCGTGAAGGCATCGTCGGGATTTAGGTGCGACATGTTCGACTGCCCCGAGAGCACGAACAGCCGCAACTTGACCGGGTCGGCGGCACCCGCGATGCCGTAATGAAGAGAAAGCGATGCTGCCAGGATTGCGAAGTGATGGAGTCTCATTGGCTGATGAATCTGTAAATTATTTTTCTTCGGGGAGCACCTCCGCAGTTTGGGCCTGGTCGTTTTTGATGTCCAGCCCTCTTTGCCGGTGAGACGCGCTCATGCTTGAAATGATTGCCTGGGCCAAATGTGCCCGGGGATGATCAGCGTTTGAAAACCCTCTCGCCGCCGATGATGGTTTCCAACACCTTCAAATCGCGGATTTCCATCGGTGGAACGGTGAGCGGGTTGCGATCCAGGATCACGCAGTCGGCGAGCTTGCCGGGTTCGAGCGAGCCACGTTCCTTTTCCTCGAAGTTCTGCCAGGCAGCCTCGCTGGTGATGCTGCGCAGGGCGTCTATCACGGAAACGGTCTGTTCCTTTCCTAGGACCTTGCCGCTGGAAGTGACACGATTCACCGCCGTCCAGGCGAGTTGCAGCGGGTTGATCGGCGTCACTGATGTGTCGTTGTGAATCGTGAATCGCACCCGATGACGAAGCGCGTCTGCCAGCGGCGAAATCCGCGCCGCGCGTTCCGGGCCGAGGAAAATGTCACGGTGGCGGTCGCCCCAGTAATAGACGTGCGCCGCGAAGAAGGACGGCGTGACGCCGAGCTGCTTCATGCGGATCAACTGGTCTTCGCGCGCCGTCTGGCAATGCTCGATACGGTGGCGGGCATCGGGGCGCGGGTGCGCCTTTTGAGCGGC
>CANMZY010000149.1:0-7755 GCA_947502425.1 Verrucomicrobiales bacterium | reverse complement strand
GCCGCCAAACTCCGCGCCGCCCTCGCGCTCTAAAATTTCAAATCGCCCGACAACGATCACGCCCCACGCGCCATTTCCCCATGACCACTGAAACCCTCCATTTCGACAACGCCCGCCTCGCGCAACAGCTCTTCAACCACGACTCGCACAACCTGCAATCGCTCGAAACCGAACTCGGCGTCAAAGCCACCTCGCGCGAAGGCTGGATCAAACTCGAAGGCCCCGCCGCCGACGTCGAGCGCGCGAAACATCTCTTTCAACTGCTCGAAACCTCCGTCAAGAACGGCACGCACATCCGCAACCGCGAATTTGCCCAGGCCATCAGCGTCGTGAAGGACGAGGGCGTGGCCGCGTTGAAAAGCCTCTACGACGAGCGCATCCACACCTCCGTCAAAAAATCCCACGTCACGCCCAAGACCACCGGCCAGAAAAAATACATCGAGGCCATCCGCAAACACGACGTCACCTTCGGCATCGGCCCCGCCGGCACCGGCAAGACCTATCTCGCCATGGCCATGGCCGTGGCCGCGCTCAAGGAGGAAAAAGTTTCCCGCATCATCCTCACCCGCCCCGCCGTCGAGGCCGGCGAGGCGCTCGGCTTTCTGCCCGGCGACCTCTACGAAAAAATTGCACCCTACCTGCGCCCACTCCACGACGCGCTGCACGACATGCTGCCCGCCGAGGAAATTCAAAGACACACCGAGCGCGGCGTGATCGAGATCGCCCCGCTCGCCTACATGCGTGGCCGCACCCTCAACCACGCCTTCATCATCCTCGACGAGGCGCAGAACTCGACCACCGAGCAGATGTTCATGTTCCTCACCCGCCTCGGTCACAGCAGCCGCGCCGTCATCACCGGCGACACCACGCAGATCGACCTGCCCGCGCACAAACACTCCGGCCTCGTCGAAGCCCAGCGCGCGCTCCGCCAGACCGAGGGCATCGCCATCGTGGAATTTCAGAAGAAGGACATCGTGCGCCATCCACTCGTGCAGCGCATCGTCAGCGCCTACGAGGAACATCGCGGCAACGCTCAGACGAAGTGACCGGCCTCCTCCAAATCCGCAACCGCCAGCGCGCGCGCGCCGTGAACCTGCCCCTGCTCCGGCAGATCACGCGCCATCTGCTCACGGAACATTTTCACGCCGCAGAGTGCGAACTCTGCATCCACTTCATCGCCGCGCGGGAAATGGCCTGTCTCAACGAAACCTTCCTCCAGCACGAAGGCTCCACCGACGTCATCACCTTCGACCACTCCCCTCACGCCCCAAGCCCCACGCACCACGCCCTGCACGGCGAAATCTTCATCAGCCTCGACGACGCCATCGCCCAGGCCCGCCAGTTCCGCACCACCTGGCAGTCCGAGTTGACCCGCTACGTCATCCACGGACTGCTCCACCTCGCCGGCTATGACGACCTCGAACCCGCCGCGCGCAAAAAAATGAAGCGTGCGGAAAACCGGATGCTCCGCGCTATGGAAAAAAAGTTTAAAGTTGCAGGTCTGAGTTTGAAAACAGCCCGTTCCCAAAGCTCCCAGAAGATCCGCTGTTCCAAACTGAGCACTGAGCACTGAGCATTGTTTTACTGATTACCGATTACTCCCCCTGAACTCCGAATCCACAACCGGCCTCATTCTCCGCACCCGTCCGCTCACCGAGACGAGCCTCATCGTCCAGTGGCTCACGCCGGACCTGGGCCGCATCGCCACCGTGGCCAAAGGCGCGCGGCGTCCCAAGTCTCCATTTCGCGGCAAGCTGGATTTGTTTTACCTCGCCGATTTCAGTTTCGCGCGCAGCCGGCGCAGTGATCTGCACAACCTCCGCGAAATCGTCCTCCGCAAGACACACGAAGCTCTGCGCCACGACCTAGCCTGGCTGCAACAAGCCTCCTACTGCGCCACACTCATCGAGCAGGCGACCGAAACCGAAACGCCGTTGCCGCAGATTTACGAACTGCTCGCCGGCCTGCTGCGCCAGCTTGCCCAACACCCGGCGCAGCCGCTGACCGTTTTCGCCTTCGAGATGAAGCTGCTGAAAGAACTCGGCCAGTTGCCGGACATTCAAGAAAGCAAACTCAGCGAGGGCGCGAAACAGATACTGGCAAAACTCATCGAACTGGACTGGCCCGCCCTCCTCCACCTCAAGCCGAGCGTGCCCCAGACCCGCGAGCTCAACCAGTTCCTCCACGGCTTCCTGATTTATCATCTGGAGAAAATCCCCCGTGGCCGGAGCGCGGCGGTGGATTTGTAGCCGTCCAGGCGACAGACTTTGCAAAAGTTTTTCGTGCGGCCTTTGGACAATCTGATACGATAGCGGCGTGGAAAAAGTGATCCGCATATTTCGCTCCTTCGCCGAAGCCGACCAGGCGGATTTCGAATACCATCAATCACTCACTCCGGAACAGCGGCTGGACATTCTTGGTGAACTGATCGCACGCACACAACCCGATGAAAACAAGCAAAGACTTGAGAGAGTTTGTCGCGTTGTTAAACTCCAGAAAGATTAAATACCTGCTGGTCGGCGGATATGCCGTCGCTTACCACGGGCTTCCACGCTACACGGAGGACATTGATTTTCTCATCGAAACTTCGCCCGAGAACGCATCGCTCGTTGCCACCGCCATCAACGATTTTGGATTCGCCAACCTCGGCCTGAAACCGGACGACTTCCTCGCGCCTGAAAACGTCATTCAACTCGGTCGCGCCCCCAATCGGATCGACCTCCTCACTTCCGTCACGGCGGTTTCGTTCGAAGAAGCGTGGAAAACCAAAGTCCAAACCGAACTCGACGGCCTGCCAGTTTGGGTCATCAGCAAAGATCTGCTCGTGAAAAACAAACTGGCCACCGGCCGCAGGCAGGATTTGGCGGACGTCGAACGGATCGGTGGAAAATCTCAATAAGCAGCTGTTGCTGCCGCAATCGGCTCCGGCTCCACCCACTTGTTGTGTTCCTTGATGAGGTCCACCAGCCGTTCCACCGCCTCGGCTTCGGGGATGTTGAATTTGATCGGCGTCTTGCCGACGTAGAGATTGATCTTGTTCGGCGCGCCGCCCACGTAGCCGAAATCCGCGTCGGCCATTTCGCCGGGGCCGTTCACGATGCAGCCCATGATCGCGATCTTCACGCCCTTGAGATGTTCGGTGCGCGTCTTGATGCGGGCGGTGACGGTCTGCAAATTGAACAGCGTGCGACCGCAGCTCGGACAGGCCACGTAGTCGGTCTTGAAGCTGCGGCACCCGGCGGCCTGGAGAATGTTGTAGGCGAGCCGCAGCGACTGGCCGCCGCCCGCTTCACCGCGCACCAGAATCGCGTCGCCAATGCCGTCCGCCAGCAGCGAGCCAATGACGACCGAGGCGCGGAGCAGAGCAATCTTCGGTTCGAGTTGGAGTTCAAGCTTTAGCTTGTCCGGACAGCCTAAAGGCTGGACTCCAACAAGACAGTCCTTCAAGAGGATCGGATTATTCCTCCCCAGCCGCTTCAGTTTCGCGGCCAGCAGCCTGAACGCGGTGATCGCGGGCAGGGTCACGCCATCCTGCACGGTGACAAGCTGCGTCTCGCAGTTGATTTGCCCGATGCCGATTTCCTGCGTCGGGTCGAGTTCGAGAATGTTCAAGTCTTCGTAAACCGCCTCCGGCCGCACGTCGTCCTTGGGACGAATTTTCGGGGCGACCTTGTCCCACGTCGCGCGGGTGACGACCACACGGATGAGTTGTTCGCCGCCACATTTGTTCGTGTCGTTCAGCGCGATCTCCGGCGTGACACGACGCTCGAAGTGGAAGGGGTCGAACGGAAACGCGGAGTGCGGAACGCGGAGTGCGGAATTTGAGAGCAAGGGAATCTGCTCCAGCAGATCGCGGCAGACGGCGATCTCGTTCGGTGAATCTTCGGTGAGCGAGACGCGGATGGTGTCGCCGAGGCCGTCGCAGAGGAGTGAGCCGATGCCGATGGCGGATTTGATGCGGCCGTCCTCGCCTTCGCCGGCCTCGGTCACGCCGAGATGAATCGGATAATCCCAGTCAGGGCCGAGGTCGTTGAGACGCGCGACCAGCAGGCGGTAGCACTCGATCATCACCTTCGGGTTGCTCGACTTCATCGAGAACTTGAAGTTGTGAAAATCATTCGCGCGCGCAATGTGGGCGAACTCCAGCGCGCTCTCGACCATGCCGAGCGGCGTGTCGCCGAAACGGTTCATGATCCGGTCGGAAAGCGAGCCGTGATTCGTGCCGATGCGGAGGGCGCGCTTCAACTCCTTGCAGAGCTTTACCAGCGGCGTGAATTTTTCCTCGATGCGCCTCAGCTCGGCGGCGTATTGCTCGTCGGTGTATTCCTTGACCGCAAATTTTTTCGAGTCGGCATAGTTGCCGGGATTGACGCGCACCATCTCGACCCACTTGGCGGCCTCCATCGCGGCATCGGGCTTGAAATGGATGTCGGCGACGATGGGCACCGGGCAACCGCGCTGGCGAAGCTCGGCCACGATGTTCGGCAAATTCGCCGCGTCCTTCACGGTCGGCGCGGTGATGCGGACGATCTGGCAGCCGACGGCGACCAGTTCGAGCGTTTGCTTCACGGACTCGGCGGTGTCCATCGTGTCGCAGGTGAGCATGGATTGCACGACGACGGGATGATTGCCGCCGATAATGACTCCGCCATTTTTGGGATCACCCACGACGACTTCGCGCGTCCGGCGGCGTTGGTAGAAGAACGGAGATTCGCAAAACGTCATGGCATTACTTCGCCGGCACCGGCTTCGGCGCGAAGGTGAGTTCCTGCTGCTTCTGCTTCCAAGGCAGTTCCTGAACGTCGTAGAAGGCGATGTAAAGCATGAAGCCGATCAGGACGACCGCGCAGCCACTTTGAATATAGCCGAGCAGTTTCGCGCTGACCGGGCGACGAAACAATTTTTCGAAAATCGCCAGCGTGATGTGTCCGCCGTCGAGCACAGGGAACGGCAGCATGTTCAGCAGGGCCAGATTGACGTTCATCAGCACGCTGAACCAGAGGGCCAGCCGCCAGCCGTTTTCGCTTTCAAACAGTAGGTAATAGACGCTGATGATCTTGATCGCGCCGCCGAGATGCTGAGGCTTGATGTCGGTCTTGCTGGAGAAGAGCGCGCCGAAGGTGCTAATCATCGCGTTGAGGCTGCCGCGCACCTGTTCGATGGCGCCCGGATGCGACAAGGCGGTCTTGCCGCCGTGCAACCACAGGATGCCCAACCGGGGCCGCTCGTTGGTGGGCGCGAGCGGGATTTCCGGCGTGACGCTCAACGTGAGCGCGTTCGTGCCGCGCAGGACGGCCAGCGTGATCGGCTGCGTGCCGTTCTTCTCGGTCAGGTCGGCAATAGCGCCGTAATGAAAAATTTTCTGGCCGTTCACGGTCACGATTTCATCGCCCGGCTTCAACCCGGCGGCGGCGGCGGGACTGTTCGTATAAATCTTCGCCACGATGGAGGATTGCGCCGGTTCAATGGAAATCTGGCGGAGGCCCTTGCGTTCCCAAGCCTCGGTCTTTTCGATTCTCGAAGGAGCGATCAATTTCATCTCCTTGCCGTCGCGCAAAATATCCAGCGTAATGTTGGTTCCCTCGCTGCTGACCACGCGCCAGGCGATGCTGTCGCCCATGCCGCCGAATTTCGTCACCGTCCGGTCAGCGACTTTGAGAATTTTGTCGCCCGGCAGCAGTCCCGCCTCCGCAGCGGGGCCGCCTTTTTCCACGTAGCCAACCGTCGTGGTGGTTTCCGATTCGCTGACCGGCCGGCCGACGATCATCACCACCACCGCGAAGACGAGCGCGAGCAAAAAACTGAACAGCGGCCCCGCGAAGGCCACGATGATTTTGTCGAGCGGGGAAATGTTCGGGAGCTGCTCGGCCTTTTCATCCGTCTTGCCTTCGATGGCCTCCATCGTGGCCATTTGCGGGAGCGAGACATAGCCGCCGGCGGGGATGCAGCCGAGGCAGTATTCCACGCCATTGAAACTTTTTTTCCAGATCGGCTTGCCGAACCAGATGGCGAAGCGCTCGACCTTGAGGCCGCGCCAGCGCGCCGCCAGGAAGTGGCCCAACTCGTGGACGAAGATGAGCAGATTGAACAAAATCAGCACTTCCAGGACGATAAAAATGACTTTCAAGACATGCATAATTTATTACGGCGACCACCGACAGCAGCAGAACGGCTCGAATATAATGAACTCAAACGGACTGGCAACCTTGCAGAATGCCGCGTGGCGGCGGGCGTCCCGCATTACCCCGGATCGCGGAACTGTGTCCCGCAGCAACAACGATGGGTTAAGGGCCTTTGGATTGGCCGGCAACTCTTGCAATGGCGACGTGCTACGGGACACAGTCCCGGGCTCCGCAGCCGAAGCCTTCAACTACCGCATCGTCTCCATCCGCACCGCCTCCTTGCGCGCCCACGCATCCGCCGCGAGAATCTGCTCCAGCGACGCGTGCGGCACCACTTGATGACGGTGCATCACCCGCTCCACCAGTTCGCTGATCTGGAGAAAACTGATCCGGCGGTTTACGAAAGCTTCGACGGCGTGCTCGTTGGCCGCGTTTAACACCGCCGGCAGGGTGCCGCCCACTTCACCGGCGCGACGCGCGAGATTCAACGCCGGGAACCGCTCTGTGTCCGGCTCCTCGAAGGTGAGGCTGCCGATTTTCGCGAGGCTGGTATGAACGCGGTCACTCCGCATCCGGACGGGGTACGTCAGCGCGTATTGAATCGGCAGGCACATGTCCGGCGTGGACAACTGCGCGAGCATCGAGCCGTCGAGAAATTCCACCATCGAATGCACCACGCTTTGCGGATGCACGACCACGCCGACGCGCTCCATCTCGATGTCGAACAGCCAGCGGGCCTCGATCATCTCCAGTCCTTTGTTGAAGAGCGTAGCCGAGTCGATGGTGATCTTGCGGCCCATCACCCACGACGGATGTTTGAGCGCGCGCTCGACGGTGATGTTTTGGAAATCCTCCTTGGGCGTGGTGCGGAACGGCCCGCCCGACGCGGTCAGCCAGAGTTTGCGGACGGAATGCGAGGGCTTGTCGTCGAGGCACTGGAAAATCGCCGAGTGCTCGCTATCGACGGCCAGCACGCGCACGCCATATTTTTTCGCCTCGCTCATCACGATCTCGCCGGCCATGACGAGAATTTCCTTGGAGGCCACGGCGATGTCCTTGCCCGCACGAATCGCCGCCAGTACCGGCTGCAGTCCGGCGGTGCCGACAATCGCGATCAACACAATGTCCGCCTCCGGCAACGTCGCCAGCCGGATCAACCCTTCCGCGCCGGAAAGCACCTCGACGGAATCACCGAGCGCGGCGCGCACCTCGCCGATTTTCGCCGGGTCGTTGATGGAGACAACTGAAGGACGGTGCTGGCGGGCCTGTTCGATGAGGAGCGCGGCGTTATTGCCGGCGGCCAGGCCGATGAGTTGGAGATGTTCGGGCAGATCGTCCACCACCTTGACGGTGCTGGTGCCGATGGAGCCGGTGCTGCCCAGAAGAACAACTTTTTTCATTCCAGATCTTAGTGCGTCAGCACATGCCGCAGATACAAATACATGAGCGGCGCATTGAACAGGAGGCTGTCCATCAAGTCGAGCATTCCGCCGATGCCGGGAAAAAACTTTCCCGAATCCTTCACGCCCGCCTCACGTTTGAAGGCCGATTCGATCAAATCACCGACCACCGCCGCCACACTCAGGATCACGCCGAGAATGATCGCGTGCATAAAATTCATTCCGTAGAGATG
>CANMZY010000148.1:0-7761 GCA_947502425.1 Verrucomicrobiales bacterium | reverse complement strand
CGGTTTGAACGCTCCCCCTCCCTCCCAAACCGGACAGGCGGTTCTCCCGCATCCGGCTTTCCGGTCAATGGTCTCTCGTTGGACTGGCTCAGGCACTCGACACGAGACGCTCGAAGGCATCACACCAGCCGCGCAGTGGTCGCCCACCCGCTCCCCCTTTCCGGGGCGGTCCACTGGCAGGTTCCAAACCCAGACTTCAGCCCGGTTCTCCGGTGCATTCGGACGCAAAGCCTTGCGGCACTATCCGAACCCTTTTGGGAGCAGCCTGTGTCCAACCCCGCCACCACTTTCCTACGTCCCTTGGCTCCACGATCGTTACCCGCTTCCTCGCTCCGACGGACGCTCTGACCCCGACCGGCTCTTTCGTCGCCACCAGCCGTGGTTCCCTGATTCACGTCACCAGAACTTCCGACCATTCCATCTCCAACCATCCACGGTTCTCCACCAACCGCGTCCCACTCCCTCTGCGCTGGCAGCTCTATTTCGTTCGGGCTTCGTCGTTGGCTCGAGGACTCGCCAGAACCGCAGACCGTATCGAGTTCACCTTGACTGCCCTTCACGGCAGCCGGTGTTACGGACTGGTCGTTCGCTTCCCGTTGCTCTCCACCCGGGGGTATCGCCCCGTTGCAGTTACGTTCAGCTACTGGCCCTACAGTGTCGGCCAGGTCGGGGACTCTCACCCTGCTGTTCCAGTGCGCTCTCAGGCGCACGAGCACCGAGCATTGCTCCGCCGTTCGGATGCGCTGGGTCGTCCTTGCGAAGCAATGCTCCACGCTCCGTCACTGTGTTGCGCAAGGGCTACTTTCCGGCGCCTTCGAGTTCGCCCATCCGCCGCAGGTAGCCGTGCTTCACGGTCAACCGCCGCGCCTCGGCGAGGTCGTCTTGCGGCGACTCCCACGGATAAGCCGGCACCGGGCCTTCTTTCGACATTCGTCAGTCCGAACATGCCGGGATGATCGTCGCTGACGATGGAGGTGACGCCGCACAGGTCGCGCTGGAGGAGGTTTTGGAAGAAGGCCCGCCAATGCACTTCGGTCTCACTGAGGGCAACACTCACTACTCCAAAACCGCTCCCAAACTCGCGAGCTGGATGGAGGAGAATCTGCCGCAAGGGTTCACGGTGTTCACCCTGCCCGCCGCCCACCAGCAACGGATGCGCACCTCCAATGCGCTGGAACGCGTCAACCAGGAACTCAAACCCGCACCCGCGTGGCCCGCGTCTTCCCCAATGAACCCTCCCTCCTGCGCTTGATCTCTGCCCTCCTCCGGGCCGCGATCCGGCATTGCTATTTTCGCCTCGGATCGAATATCATCACGCATCGAACAGTCGGTAGAACGCTTATGAACAAATCAAAATCTCTCGTCCTGTCCGCGCTTTGCGCCGCCACCCTAACCTTCCCGATCCACGCCGAGCAAACCGGCACCGGCCGCCGCATCCTGGCGGCGGATGATTCCACGCGCCGCCTCGCCATCGTCGCGGCGGACGGCTCGCTCGAATGGGAGATGAAGATCGGCGGCATTCACGACGCGCATCTGCTACCAAACGGGAATTTCCTCCTCCAACTGGGCTTTCAGAAAATCGTCGAGGTCACGCCAGACAAGAAGACCGTCTGGGAATACGACTCCGGCAAGATGAACGGCAACGAGGGCAAGCGCGTCGAGGTCCACGCGTTTCAACGGCTCAAGGACGGCTTGACGATGATCGTCGAGTCCGGCCCGGCGCGCATCATCGAGGTGGACAAGGACGGCAAGATTCAGCACGAGATCAAGCTGAAGGTGAACCGTCCCAACGCGCACAGCGACACGCGGCTCGCCCGCAAGATTGCCAGCGGAAATTATCTCGTCGCCCACGAGGCCGACGGCTTCGTGCGCGAGTATGACGGCACCGGCAAGGTGGTCTGGGAATTTCCCGTGCCGCTCTTCGACAAGCCGCGCAAGGGCGGCCACGGCCCCGAGGCGTTCGGCAATTCCGTCTTCAGCGCCATCCGACTCGAGAACGGCAACACGCTAATCGGCGGCGGCAACGGTCATTGCGTGCTGGAAGTGACGCCGCAAAAGGAGATCGTCTGGAAGATCGAACAGAATGATCTCCCCGGCATCACGCTGGCGTGGGTGACGTGCGTCCAGCGGTTGGCCAACGGCAACACGGTCTTCGGCAACTGCCACGCCGGACCGGAGAATCCCCAGTTCATCGAAGTCACGAAGGAGAAGAAAGTCGTCTGGACCTTCAAGGACTTCAAAAATTTCGGCAACTCCATGCCGGTGCAGGCGGTGCTCGGAGCAAAGTGATGGGGACGTCCCGCCTCATCCTTGCCGGCTGGCTTGGAATTCTTTCCAGCGGCGCGCTCCAGGTTGCGGCCGCCGAACCCAGCGCGAAGAACCTGGAATTCTTCGAGCGCAAAGTCCGGCCGGTGCTCGCCGAGAATTGCTTCTCCTGCCACGGCGAGGAAAAGCAGAAGGGCAAACTCCGGCTCGATTCCGCGGCCTCGGTCCGCGCCGGCGGCGAGAACGGCGCGATCCTCGGGGCGGGCCAGCCTGCCGACAGCCGCCTCCTCCTCGCGGTCAGTCATCAGGATCCCGACTTGAAGATGCCGCCAAAGAAGCAACTCGCGAAGCAGCAGGTCGCCGATCTAACCGAGTGGGTGAAGCTCGGCGCGCCGATGCCGACGAACTTCACGGCCGAGGTGGCGTCCGCGGTGAAGAAGGAATTTGTCATCACCGCCAAGGACCGCTCGCACTGGGCGTTTCAACCGCTGCAACGGCCCGAAGTTCCGAAGACCGCGCGCCGGCAACCCGCAAATCCCATCGACGCCTTCGTCCTCGCCCGGCTCAAAACCAAAAGCCTGGAACCGAATCCGTCCGCGACGCGTGTCGAACTGATCCGCCGCGCCACCTACGATCTGACGGGCCTGCCGCCTTCACCGGCGGAGGTGGAGGCGTTTCTCGGCGACTCGTCGCCGCTGGCCTGGGAGAAATTAATCGACCGCCTGCTCGAATCCCCGCGCTATGGCGAGAAGTGGGGCCGCCACTGGCTCGACCTAGTGCGCTTCGCCGAGAGCAACAGCTACGAGCGCGACGGCGAAAAGCCGAACGCCTGGCGTTATCGCGACTACGTGATCCGATCGCTCAACGCGGACAAGCCCTACGACCAGTTCGTGCGCGAGCAGCTCGCCGGCGATGAATTTCCAAAACCCGACGCCGACGCCATTATCGCCACCGGCTTCTATCGCCTGGGCATCTGGGACGACGAGCCGGCCGACAAGAATCTCGCGCGCTACGACGGACTGGATGACATCGTCGCGACGACCGGGCAGACGTTTCTCGGCCTGACGCTGGACTGCGCGCGCTGCCACAACCACAAGCTCGATCCCATCCCGCAGAGCGACTACTACCGGTTCCTCTCATTTTTTCACAATATCTCGCCCTACACCAAAGAAGGCGCGGAGGTGATGGTGCCCCTGCCCGGCCGCCCCCACGAGCGCGCGCTCGCGGTGACCGAGCGCGGCCCGAAGGCGCCAGACACCTTCGTGCTGCTGCGAGGCAATCCGGAAAACCCCGGTGACAAAGTCGAGCCTGGTTTCCTGCGCGTGCTGGGTGAGCGTGAGGCGAAGGTGACGGCGGGACCGCCGGGAGCCAGAACCTCGGGCCGGCGCACGCTGCTCGCCGAATGGATCGCCTCACCAGAAAATCCCCTGACCCCGCGCGTGATGGCAAATCGCATCTGGCAGCACCACTTTGGCCGCGGTCTGGTCCGTTCTCCAAACAACTTCGGCCTGCAAGGAGACGCGCCGACGCACCCCGAACTGCTCGACTGGCTGGCCAGCGAGTTCACCCAGCCCACCGGAGCGGCCTCCCGGCAGAGCGCCGCCGAACAGACGGACAAGGAGGGCGGCGCTCGCCGCTCCGAACCATGGTCGATGAAGCACCTCCACCGGCTCATCATGACCTCGCAGGCCTATCAGATGTCTTCCCGAGGTCGGCCCGACGGGCTGAAGGCCGACCCGGCGAATCAACTGCTCTGGCGTTTTGATATGCGCCGCCTCTCGGCCGAGGAGGTTCGCGACTCCGTGCTCGCCATCGACGGCTCGCTCAATCTGAAAATGTTCGGCCCCGGTGTTTTCGTGGACATTCCGAAAGAGGTGATGGCCGGACAATCCGATCCCGGAAAAGGCTGGGGCAGTTCGCCGGCGGCGGAGCAGGCGCGGCGGAGCATTTACATCCACGTGAAGCGCTCGCTGCTGACGCCAATTTTGGAAAGCTTCGACTTGGCCGAGACGGACCGCTCGACGCCGGTGCGCTTCTCGACCGTGCAGCCGACGCAGGCCCTCGGCCTGATCAACAGCACGTTCCTCAATCGCGAGGCCGAAATTTTTGGGGCCCGCCTGCGAAAAGAAGCGGGCAGCGATCTGCAAAAGCAGATTCAACTCGGGCTCTCTCTGGTCACCTCGCGTCCGCCGACCAGCGACGAAATCAAGCGCGGCCTGCGGCTGATCGAGTCGTTGCAGGCCGAGGATCACGCGACGCCGGAGGTCGCCCTGAAATATTTCTGCCTCATGGCCCTGAACTTGAACGAAATGGTTTATCTCGACTGAGCGCTGCGCAAACAATTATGAGCAATCCAACCTTCGATCCCTCCGCCGGCGGCGGTTTCTGCCGCCGCACGCGCCGCGAGTTTCTCTGGGAAGCCGGCGCGGGCTTCACCGGGTTGGCCCTCTCCGGGCTACTTTCGCTCGACAAGTTTTTCGGGGCCGAAGCGCAGGCCGCCTCCGTCGCGGCGAAATTCATCAACCCGCTTGCGCCCAAGCTCCCGCAGATCGCTCCCAAGGCGAAGAGCGTGATCTTCCTCTTCATGTATGGCGGGCCCAGCCAAGTGGACACGTTTGATTACAAGCCCGCGCTCTACCCGCTCGACGGAAAAACTATTCCGGTGAAAACGTTCGGCCGCGGCGGCAAGAAAAACCAAGGGCGCGTCGTCGGCCCGAAATATCAGTTCAAACAATACGGCCAGTGCGGCAAGTGGGTCAGCGACGTCTTTCCGCACATTGCCACCTGCGTGGATGACATCGCGTTTCTCCACTCGATGACGGCGGACTCGCCCCTGCACGGCTCGGCGATGCTCCAGATGAACACCGGGAAAATTCTTTCCGGCAGCCCGTGCCTCGGCTCGTGGGTGAACTACGGACTCGGCAGCGTAAATGAAAACCTGCCGGGCTTCGTGGTCATGCTCGATCCGACCGGCGGTCCGATCAGCGGCGCGAAAAACTGGTCGAGCGGTTACATGCCGGCCAGCTACCAGGCCACCATCGTGCGCTCGGCGGGCGATCCGATTCTCGATCTGAAACGCCCCGGCACCATGAGCGAGGTCTCGCAGCGGCGCTTCCTCGACACGCTCAAGGAATTCAACAGCGACCACCAGACCGCGCGCGCCGACAACAGCAACCTGGCCGCGCGCATCGCCAGCTACGAGATGGCCTTCAAGATGCAGAGCCACGCGCCGGACGCCGTGGATTTGAA
Organism: Verrucomicrobiales bacterium; assembly: GCA_947502425.1. Taxonomy (GTDB): domain Bacteria; phylum Verrucomicrobiota; class Verrucomicrobiia; order Limisphaerales; family SIBH01; genus SIBH01. The sequence goes on along the minus strand of CANMZY010000148.1, from coordinate 2,247 downwards.
AAAGGAGACCGAGGCCACCCGGGAACTCTACGGTCTGCACAACAAACGCACCGAGGACTTCGGCCGGCGCTGCCTGCTCGCGCGGCGGTTGGTCGAGCGCGGCGTGCGCTTCGTCCAGCTCTACTCCGGCGGCGCGCACAACGACGACAACTGGGACGCGCACACCGACCTGGTGAAGAATCACTCCTACCACGCCGGACGCACCGACCAGCCCATTGCCGCCCTGCTCAAGGACCTCAAACAGCGCGGCCTGCTCGAAACCACCCTCGTCGTCTGGGGCGGCGAATTCGGCCGGCAGCCCACCGCCGAGAACGCCAGCGGCACCGGACGCGACCACAATTCCTACGGCTTCACCATGTGGATGGCCGGGGGCGGCATCAAGGGCGGGACGAGCGTGGGCGAAACGGACGAACTGGGCGGAACAGCGGTCACCGACCGGCTGCACGTCAAGAATCTTCACGCGACGATCCTCAAGCAAATGGGTCTCGACCCGGAGGGTCTCAGCTATTTCTACAACGGCTTGGATCAAAAACTCGTGGGAGTGGAAGGCGCGGAGACGATCCGGAAGATCATCTGAGCCGTCACCGTAGCGGCGGGCGTCCCGCCGCCCGGAAAAAACCGTGCGAAGGTTTCGGGTCTCAGAACAATTCCCCCGCTCTGCTGACTTCGTGGCGTTTCTTCCGCCGGGCGGGACGCAGGGCGCTACGTAAGTACGTCCACCATTCGTCCGTCCGCGCGGGCCGACTGTAGGCACGCCTCCATCACTTGCTGCGTCTGCAATGCCATCTCCAACCAGCTTTCATTCAGCCGGCCGGTGCGCACCTGCGCGGCGACATTGCGGAACATATTCGACTCCTGCGCGGTGGGATGACTGTTGCCGTATTCGGAAACGACCACGCGGCTCGCGTGCTCTTCCATGTTGAAGTCGCAGTCCCGGATGTTCAGCACCGTGTTGTTCACCTCGAACGCCGCCTGGGAGCCGAAGAACGGCACCACAAAATCCGCCACGCGCAAATAGCCCTTCGTGCCGCTGATGGTCGCGGTCTGCTCGTTGGCGGTGATGAAGGAGCAGTAAAACGACGACGTAACGCCATCGTCGAAAAACAGCTCCCCGGAAAACTCCGACGGCACCGCCGCGTGGCTGCCGGGGGCGGTGGACTCCGTGAGAAACCGCCCGGTCGCGCGGCGCGGCAACTGCCAGTTCATCGCCCAGAGCGCGAACCGGATGTTGTACCAGCCGAGATCACCGAGGCAGCCAAGCGGCTCGAGTTCGCTGCGCGCGCGGATGTTGCCGGCAAAAAAATCCGGCGGCGCGGCAAAGCTGAACGAGCTGGTGATGCGTTTGATCGCGCCGATGCTCGTTCCGTCATTGAGCACGGCGCGCATTTTCGGCAGGCGCGCGCTGTGCATGAACATCACGCCGTCGATGAACTGCACCTGATGCTGCCGGCAGGCGGCGAGCATCTCGCGCAGATCGGCCACCGTGCCGCCGCAGGGCTTCTCGCAGACGACGTGCTTACCGGCCGCCGCTGCGCGCAGCACCCATTCCTTGCGGAGCGCGGTCGGCAGCGGGATGTAAACCGCGTCCACGTCCTTGGAGGCGAGCAGTTCCTCGTAGCTGCCGAAGGCCTGCGGCACCGCCGCCATCGGCGCATCAGCCTGACAGTCGGCGATGAACCGGCGGCTCTTTTCCACGTCGCGGCTGGCGACGGCCACGACGGTGGAGTTGCCGGAGTGGCGGATGGCGCTCCAGTTTTTGCGGGCGATCTGCGCGGTGCTGAGGATGCCCCAGCGGAGTTTGGTGTTGTTCATGGTGTTGTTCGTTGGCGGCTCAATTGAGTTTGGCCGGCGGCTCATTACTTCAACCGCTTCCCGGTAAACTTCACGGCGGTGTTCTTGCCATCCGTGAACACATGCGCGAGATCGCCTTTTTCAGGCGTGCCGAAGTAAACGTAGTGATCGTTGCTCTCCAGTTTCCCCTCCGAGTAGCCATGCACCGTCACGTAATAACGGCGATCCGCCTTCGCCGCGACTTTGGCACCGAGAGCAAACTTCACCGTGGTGTCTTTGCCAGTCGTGTGCCCGACATCGGCCAGCTCGAGCTTGTCCACCAGCGTGGCCGGCGCGTCGGCCAGCCGGGGATCGGATTCGTAAAGCCGGACCAGCAGCGTCACGCCGGCGATGGACTTGTCCTGCGCCGCGATCAGAAACTCGCCCGCCACGCCCGCGTTTAATCCGGCATCAGCC
>CANMZY010000147.1:0-7807 GCA_947502425.1 Verrucomicrobiales bacterium | reverse complement strand
GTGGTGTCATAGTCTTTGCCTAATTATTTGTGAAGAAACGGCCGGCTTTGAATCAATTCATGAACGAGTGAGCGCAGCCCGTGATTCCGCTCCCGTGTGCGCTTGGCCATCGCCTGCACTTCTTCGCGGTCCGCGAACTGCACGTCGGCGCCGGTCGCGAACACGAGCAACTGCTGCGCGAGGTTGCGGGCGAGTTGTTCCTTGTCCTCGAGCAGCAGGGCCTTGTAATCGTCGATGTTCTTGAACTCGCGCCCTTGCGCCGTGGTCCCGCCGATTTCCACGTCGGGCCCGCGCCAGACCTTTCGCTCGGGGTAATTTGGCAACGGCACCTGGCCGCCCTTCGTGGAATTCGACGCGCGATAGAATTCGCGCCAGCCGCCAATCACGTCGAACGACTCGAGCGCGAAGCCGGGCGGGTCGATGTGCTTGTGGCACGTGGCGCACGCGGCGATGGACTTGTGCTTCTCCAACTGCTGGCGAATCGTCGTCGCGCCGCGGATATCGGGCTCGATCGCACCCACATCCGGCGGCGGCGGGGCGGGCGGAGTGCCGATGATCTTTTCCAGCACCCATTTGCCGCGCAGAATCGGCGATGTCGTCGTGCCGTTGGCGGTCACTTTCAAGATGCTGGCATGGGTCAGCACGCCGCCACGGTGAGCATTGGGCGGGAGCGAAACTCGCCGCAGTTCGCCTCCGAAAACGCCGGGGATGCCGTAATGCCGCGCCAGCCGCTCGTTGAGGATCGACCAATCGGAATGGACGAATTCCGCGACACTGCGATCCTTGGCAAGCATCTCGCGGAAGAACGCCTGCGTCTCCCGCGGCATCGACCACATCAAAAACGCATCAGACTCGCCATACAGGTTTGGATCGGGCGTGGTTGCATTGATCTTCCGCAAGTCGAGCCACTGGCCAGTGAAATTGTCGATGAAGCGTTGCGAGCGCTCGTCGCCGAGCATCCGCTCAGCCTGCGCGCGCAGCACGGCGGGCTTGCGCAATTCTCCCTTGGCAGCGAGCGCGATCAGTTCATCGTCGGGCAGCGTGGACCACAGGAAATACGACAGCCGCGAAGCGATGGCATAGTCATCGAGCGGGCCCGGTTCTTCACGGAAGTAGAAGAAACGCGGCGACGAAAGGATCGCCTTGTAGGTGCTGCGCAGCGCCGTGTGAAATGCGTAGCCCTTGTCGAGCCGCTCTTGAAAGAATGCGATGTAGTAGGCGAGCGTCGCGTCGTCCACAGGCCGGCGCATCGCCCGTGGCAGAAACTCGCGGAGCAATCGCTGGCCGTCGGCTTGCGGGTCGGTCGAGACGGGAATCAGCGGATCGCGCTGCCAGTCTTCATCGCTGCGGTTCTCGCGAATCTCCGGCGGAGGCTGGCCGGCACGTTCCGCTTTCACGACGCTCGCGGCTTTCAGCGGCAAATCGCCGAACAACCGCTTGTGGCTCGGCGGCGGAAAGTCTCCGATCGGGCCTTCGAGTTCCATCAGCTCGAATGCGAATCCCGGCCCGGTATAAGTTTCGAGCGGCCCGCCTTTGAGTAGGGCGGTCAAGCCGTTTGCGTCGGGCAATTGCCAGCCGTTGAGATGAATGACATTTTGCTTATGCAACAGCGTTTCGAGCTCGAACACCCGTGGGCGGTCGGTGGACACGTCGAACGTCGCCAGCGTTGCGCCCCGCTCAGCGACGAGAACTTTAAGCGGCAGCGGGCGATCGCCGGTGTTGACCGCTTGCGCGACGATTTTCAGCCGATAGCGCCCCGTCAGGGGAACTTCAGGCGACTGAATCGAATAACCGGTGTAGATATTGAGACGCTCGCCATCGAGCCGCATAAATTTGCCCAACTGTCCATGCGGATCTGGCGTTTCCTTGCCGGTGCGGCGATACGCCAGTTTCTTCGGGGGCCATGAATCCTTCGACCATCTTCGAACCGCAATCGCGGCATCGAGCGCCAGATCGGCGGCCTGCTGATAGCGCACCAGATGCGAGGACGAAACATCGAGCCCCTCACTCACATTGTCGAAGCCCGCCACGGAGCCGTCGTCCGGCAACACGTCGCCGAGGTGGATCGAGACGCCAAGCAGGTCATTGAGCGTGTTTTCGTGCTGCGTTCGATTGATTCGCCGCAGCGCGACACGGCCTTCGGTCTTTTGCTGGGCCAGCGACGCGGCGTGCAGGGTCTTATGAAGCGCGCCGACCGCTGCGCGACGTTCGTTGGGCGACGGCTGATCTTCATCGGGCGGCGGCATTTCGCCGTCGGCAAGCTTGTCGTGAACCCGCACCCAGGTCGCAAAGGCGTGACGATCGGCCAGGTCGAACTTCAGTTGCTTCAGATTCAGCCCCGCCTCGGGCTTGGTGCCGCTGTGGCATTCAACGCAGTGCGATTTCACCAGCGCCGCAACTTTGCGCGGCTCTTGCGCTCCAGCGGTTCTGGGAAAAACTCCGGATAAACACAGCAGGGCGGAGATGACGCTGAGGCTGGGTTTCATGTGGGTGATTTACCAATAAACGAGGACTAATTGTTTGGAAGGAAGACGGCACGTCCCCAGTGCGGACCGATCAGGAAGTAAGCTGCCGGCGAAGCGGTCGGAGAAGCCGGTGGATTCTGGTTGGTCACATCCACCAACTGCCCAAAGCAGATTCGCCCGTCGGCATCGCTCCAATGCACCGTCCACAACGCCCCCATGACGTCGCCTGCGCGCGGGGCATCGCTCTCACAATGGAGCAGCCGCCAGGGAATCGCGTATTCCAGCGTGTAGCCGAGTCCATCCGCGTCCTTCTGGAACGCGCCCTTCCATCCCGCGGGGGCTGCGGCGGCGGGTTCCCATTCAAAGCTGTGCTGCAAATCGAGGCTCGCCCGTCCGGACTTGGCGTCGTGCCACAGAATCAGGCTCGTCACCCGCTCGTTGGTGGAATCCGCAAGCAACTTACGACTGGGATTCTTGGGCCGGAATGTAGGGTTGATCCCCTTGAGCGGCCAGCCCAGCTGGCGATCCGTGGAGAGGCGCACGATGACGCTGCCTCCCGCAAACTGGAAGCCTTCGCGGGACGCATTGCGCATCGGTTCGGGGTCGCCGACGTGGGCCGCCACATACAAGTGCGTCGCATCATACATCATCCCTCCCTCGACGAAATACGTCGCCGCGTAAGGCGGCTCGCACGCACTCTTGAAAAAGGTGCCGCGGTTCCATTCCGTGAGCTGGCCATCCACCGACACCTCGTTCGCGGCACGCGTCACCGCGACTGACTCGACGGCGCTGCGGTTGTAGAGCGGGCCGCCAGGAGTTATCGGCGTCGTGCGCGGCATCCGCCGGATGAACCGGTCCTCGACGAATGCCGCCGGAGCCAGTTCACCCGCGGCCGAGCATCGCAGCCCGCTGCCGGCCTTCAGTTCCCGGGTTGCCCTTGACGCGGTGGCCTCCGTCCGCACGAGGCCGTCGTAAACCTGCACGCGCTCGTCGCCGCTCTGACTGACGCTCACGCCGAACTCGGTGCCGAGGTCGATGACCCGCATCTGCGCCGTTTCGACCACAAACCCCGAGCGCCCCTTCGGCATCCGCACCACGACCGTGCCGGACGTGAGCCGGAGGTGTTGAGCGCCCAGCCATTCTCCGACCGCCGGTCCTTCGACGAGCAGTTCGACACCGTCAGCTCCCTGCAGCGAAATCAATCCATTCTGCAGGTTCCAACCGCCTCTCCCGACGCTCTCGGACACACGCACTTCCCGCCCGTCCGCCCAGCGCCCGTGGAGCGTCTCGCGGACGACAAAACCCGGTTCTGAGCCTGCTCCGGGCTCCCGAAGTGTCCCACGCATCGAGAGCCAGACCGCCGCCGCCACAACGAGCGCCGCCGCCGCCGCCCACGGCAGACTCCAGCTTCGCCAGGCGGCCAGCAGCGAAGCGCGCGGCGGAGTCGCGGCCACGGCGGCGCAGTCGGCCAGTTGGCGTTGCATGGCTTCGTGCAGCACCGTGTGGGTTTCGGCGAGTTCCCAGAATCGGGCGCGGTCGGCCGCCGAATGCAACAGGCGCTCTTCGAGTTCGCGCCGTTCCGCCTCCGTCATCTCGCCGTTCAGGTGCGCGTCAATCAACTGATCCAGACGTTCGTCGTTCATACGGTTTCCCTCGGCAGTCGTCGTTCGATGCACTCGCGCAGAAACTTCCGGGCGCGGGACAGGGCCACGCTCACGGCCAGAGGCGTCCAGTTCATCATCTGCGCAATGGCCTTGGGTTTGTGCTCGTTCTGATAAAAAAGATCCACGATCCGGCGGGCCTGCGGAGCCAGCTTCTCCAGACAATTGTCCAGCGCCGAGATCTTGGATTCGTCGAGCCATTGCTCCGGCGCGCTGGCGGCAAGGGCTTCGAGCACTGTATCCGAGAAACGCTCCGTCGCGCGCTTGTGCTGGGTCTGGGCCTTCATGACTTGGAAGCGGGCGATCTGGAAGGCCCAGGCAACAAAATTGGATCCCGGCTCAAACTCGCCGGCCTTGCGCTGAACCACCAGGAACGTCTCCTGCAACACATCCGGCACGGCCGCGAAATCGCCCATCAACGACGAGATGAAGCCCTTGATCCGCGTCTGATGGCGGACGAAAAGCTCAAGGACTTGTTGTTCACGGTCGTTCGTCACAAAAGGATAATATCCGGTCCGGGGCAAAGTTTAGCAATCAACTGGCGGATGCGAAACCCATTCGCGAGTCAGGGAGAGGGATTCACGGCCTGCCGGCGTGGAAGAAGTCGTCAAGGTCGCCACCCGTTGCAGGACCAAAGACTTCACGCCCGGGGCTCGCATTTCCGTGGCGGCTTTCGCTAGACTGCGCGCCACATGATGAAATTCGCGCTCACACTTGCCGTCCTGCTGCTGGCACCGCTGGCTGCGCTGAATGCCGCCGAGGTGGCGAACCTCCGCTGCGAGTACCGAGAGAACCCGCTTGGCAAGGATCAGGGTGACCTGTGGGACAGCGGCAAGGTGGCATTGGACCAGAGCATCCAGGTGGAATACAAACACAACACATGAATGTCTCACGGCTCAGTGCCCTCATTTTGAGTCTGACGGTCGCGGTGCTTGAAGCTCACGCGGACGAGTCGTCGCGAGCAGCGAAGATCGAGTTCAATCGGGATGTTCGCCCCGTTCTCTCAGACGCCTGCTTTCACTGCCACGGCCCGGACAAAAATGAGCGCAAGGCCGGCCTGCGGCTGGATCTTCGCGAGGAGGCCTTGAAGGCGGCGAAGTCGGGCGAATTCCCGATCGTGCCGGGGCAACCGGAGAAGAGTGAACTCATCCGGAGAATCCTGACCGACGACAAGGACGACCAGATGCCGCCCCCCAAGGCGCACAAGACGCTCACCGCCGCGCAGAAGGAACTCTTGAAAAAGTGGATCGCCGCCGGCGCACCTTATGCCGAACACTGGGCGTTCGTCGCACCGCGGCGGTCCGCGAATCCGGCGGTGAAGGATGCGGCATGGGCGCGCAGTGATCTCGATCGTCACGTGCTGGCCAATCTCGAGGCCCAGGGTTTGAAGCCGCAGGCTGAGGCCACCCGCGAGACGCTCATTCGCCGCGTCAGTTTGGATCTGACCGGCATCCCGCCCACGCTTGGCGAAGTTGACGCCTTTGTCGCGGATCGCACCGCTGATGCCTACGAACGTGTGGTGGACCGCTTGCTCGCCTCACCTCGCTACGGCGAACGTCTGGCCACGCCTTGGCTTGACGCGGCGCGTTACGCCGACAGCCATGGTTTCCAGCAGGACGATGAACGTTCGATGTGGCGCTGGCGCGACTGGGTCATCGAGGCCTACCACGCCGACATGCCCTTCGACCGCTTCACCCTCCTGCAAACGGCCGGCGATCTGCTGCCCGATGCCAGTCCCGAAACCATTCTGGCCACTGGATTCCACCGCAACCACCGCATCAGCGCGGAAGGTGGCATCGACGCCGAGGAGTTTCGCTTGGAAAGCGTCTTCGACCGCGCGGAGACCACCGCCACGGTGTGGCTCGGGCTGACCATGAACTGCGCGCGCTGCCACGACCACAAATACGACCCGATTCTGCAAAAGGATTTCTATCGCTTCGCTGCCTACTTTGATTCGGTCGAAGAAAGTGGCATTCGCGGCGGTGAGCGCAGTGTCGGGCCGATCCTGCGCCTTCAGCGACCTGCGGATGCGGAACGCACAAGAACGCTCGCTGTCGCCGTCACCGCGGCAGAGAAAGAACTGGCCGCGCTGAAATCCGCCACGCCGCCGCCTGAGGCCGCAACGCTGGCCGCGGCGCAATCGGCACTCACTGCTGCCAAAAAAGCGCGCGACGCTTCCGCCAAGGTGGTGACTGAAGTGATGGTGCTCAAGGATCGCGCGAAACCGCGTGAAACGTATGTGCTGGAACGCGGCCAATACGGACATCGCGGGGCGCGCGTCGAGGCCGGCACCCCCGGCTTTCTGCCGCCGCTTCCCGCCGACGCGCCGGGCAACCGCCTCGCCTTGGCGCGCTGGCTGGTTGATCCGGCGAATCCGCTGACGGCGCGCGTTCAGGTCAATCGTTTCTGGGAAATGCTTTTCGGCACGGGACTGATTATGACGCTCGAAAACTTCGGCGGCCAGGCCGAACCTCCATCCAACGCCGCGTTACTCGACTGGCTGGCCGTCGAATTTCGTGAGCAAGGTTGGAGCACGAAGCGTCTGCTCCGCACCATCGTCACCAGCGCCACCTATCGTCAAAGCGCGGCCGCACCGGCCGAGTTGATTGCCCGTGATCCGGCCAACCGTTTGCTCGCGCGTGGCCCGCGCTTCCGCCTGACGCCCGAGATGATCCGCGATCAGGCGCTGGCCGCATCAGGATTGCTGGTCGAACGCCTGGGCGGACCGGCGATCCGCCCCCACCAGCCCGCCAGTTCGTGGGATGGCGGCGAAGGCAGCGGCAATCTCAATAATTACACGCCTGCCACCGACGACGGTCTGTGGCGACGGGGAGTCTATGTCATCTGGAAACGCACCCAGCCACCACCGAGCATGATCACATTCGATGCGCCCAGTCGCGAATTCTGCACTGTCCGGCGATTGCGCACCAACACGCCGTTGCAAGCCCTGGCGACGTTCAACGATGTCACCACCTCGGTCGCCGCACGCATGTTGGCGGTGCGGATAATGGGCGAAGCCGCGACACCGGAGGAAAGGCTGATCCTGGCGATGCGGCATGTCGTGGCGCGTCATCCGGATGCCAACGAACTCGGCATCCTCACCGCCGGGTTGAAACGACGGCTGGCTCGTTATGCCGCCGATCCCACAGCAGCGAAGGCCGTGCTCGCCGTGGGCAATCCGCCGCCGCCGGCCACCTTCCCGCCGGCCGAGCTGGCGGCGTATGCGCAGACCTGCGCGCTCATCCTCAATCTCGATGAGGCACTGACCCGGGAGTAACACGATGAAACCCTTCGACTCATTCTACGATCAAATGCAGAGGCGCACCTTCCTCAAGCGCAGTGCCGGAGGGATTGGCATGATGGCGCTCGCCTCGTTGTTGAGGCGCGACCTTGGCGCGGCCGAACCCGTTTCCGCCGGTGGTCTGCCCGGCCTGCCGCATCACCGGCCCAAGGCCAAAAGCGTGATCTTTATGCACATGGCCGGGGCGCCGTCGCACATCGATCTGTTCGAGCACAAACCGCAACTGGAAAAGCTCCGTGGCACCAATCTGCCGCCCTCCGTGCGCAACGGCCAGCGCATCACCGGATTCACCTCGGGGCAGAAAACCCTGCCCGTCGCGCCGGCGCACTGGCCGTTCAAAATGTGCGGACCATCCGCAATGCCCATCAGCGATCTGCTCC
>CANMZY010000146.1:0-7846 GCA_947502425.1 Verrucomicrobiales bacterium | reverse complement strand
AAAAAAATTAAACCCTGCCCTTTCGGCCGGTTCGCGGGAAATAGAACTTGCAACTGCGCTTTCGATTGCTACTTTCACCGCTCCTTAAACAAGAAACAGGAATGTTATGGCAAAAATTTGTGAATTAACCGGCACCGGCTCGATCAAGGGCAGCCACATCTGGCGCAGCGGCAAGGCGAAGAAAAAAGGCGGCATCGGCACGCACATCACCGCCACCACCAAGCGGCGGTTCTTGCCGAATCTCCAGCGCGTCAAAGCGGTGGTGAACGGCGAGGTGCGCTACATCCGCGTCACCGCCAGCGCGCTGAAAAAGGGGCTGGTGACCAAGGCGCCCAAGCGCACGTGGAAGAAGGACGCGGCGAAAGCCTGATCCCCCGGGAAGTTTTGTGAAGCGCGGCCCAGGTGGCCGCGCTTTTTCTTTGCCCCGCCCGCGCCGGCCGGAACGGCGGAGGCGCGGCTTCATTTGTTCCGCTGCAACAAATAGACCGCCAGCGCTTCGAGGGCCTCGGCACGGCCTTTGAAGATTTTCAAGGCCGCGAAGGAGCGGTCGGTGAGCTGCTGCGCGATCTTCCGGGATTTTTCCAGGCCCACGATGGCGGGGTAGGTGGCCTTCTGCGCCCGGGTGTCCTTGCCGGCGGTCTTGCCGAGCTGTTCACTGGTCTGGGTGATGTCGAGAATGTCGTCGATGATCTGGAAGGCGAGGCCGACGTGGTAGCCGAAGCTGGTGAGGGCGGCGAGTTGGGCGGCAGTGCAGTTGGCGCTCATGCCGCCAAGCCGCGCGGAGCAGCAGAGGAGGGCGGAGGTTTTGCGCTCGTGGATGTATTTCAACTGCGCGGCGGAAATTTTCTTCCCCTCGCCTTCGAGGTCGGCCACTTGTCCGGCGATGAGCTGGAGCGAGCCGCTGGCCCGGGCGATTTCCAGAATCAGATCGCGATGCGAGTAGCGCGGCCAGCCTCGGGCCTGCGCGGCGATTTCAAAGGCCTGCGTGAGCAGCGCGTCGCCCGCGAGGACGGCGATGCCTTCGCCGTAAACTTTGTGGTTCGTCGGCTTGCCGCGGCGGAAATCGTCGTTGTCCATCGCCGGCAGGTCGTCATGGATGAGCGAGTAGGTGTGGATGCACTCGACGGCGCAGGCGAGGGGGAGGGCGTCGTCGTCGGCCCCGCCGCAGGCTTGGGCGGCGGCGAGGACGAGGGCGGGGCGCATGCGTTTGCCGCCGGCGAAGAGCGAGTAGCGCATGGCCTGATGAATGGTGGCGGGCCGGGCGGTGGCGCGGGGGAGAAAGCGGTCGAGGGCGCGGTTGACGGCGGCGGTGCGCGCTGCCAGATAGGCGGCGAGGTTGAAGGAGCTGGTGCGCCCTGATCCGGCGCGGGTGGCGGTCGATGACATGGGCGGTTTTCTACGGGCAAGCGCGCGGCGGCGCAAGCGCGGAGTGCCCGGCGGGCGGGCGGGGCCCGGCCTGTTTCTTTGCTGAAAATTGCCATTGCATTCATCGTGCGAGTCATTACTGTGGCGCGCTCGACTGACTTATGAATCCTGAATTTTGCAGACTCGCCCTGGCCAAAGTGGGCAATCCCAACGTGCTGGTGAACCTCGTTTCCCGGCGGGTCCGCCAGCTCAACGCCGGCGGTGGCTCGACCAGCCGCCCGCTCTTGGCGGATGTGTCCAAGCTCGGCGTGGCGGACATCGCCCTGCTGGAGATCATCGAGGACAAGATGGGCTGGGACATGCCCGAGGAAAACGCGCTCGTCGTCGAGAAGCCCAAGAAGCGCAAGCGCAGCTAGGCCGGGGGCGCGGTTAATTTCCAGCCAGAAGGCCGGCCTTCTGGCTGGTTTCGTTTATGGCGGACATCCTGAATAATCCGAAAGCGCGCCGGGACTATCACATCCTCGACACCTTCGAGGCGGGCATCGTCCTGCACGGCACCGAGGTCAAGGCCCTGCGCGCTGGCCGGGGCCAGATCAGCGACGCCTTCGCGCGCGCGGAGAAGGGTGAGGTCTTCCTGCACAACGCCCACATCGACGAATACGCCCAGGGCAACCGCGAGAATCACCTGCCCAAGGCCGTCCGCAAGCTGCTCCTCCACAAATCCGAGATTCGGAAACTGACCGACCTCGCCGCCGTCAAGGGCCACGCCATTTTCCCCCTCTCCTTCTTCTGGAAAAACGGGAAGGTGAAAGTGGTCATCGCCGTGGGCAAGGGCAAGGTGGAGTACGACAAGCGGGACGACATCAAGCAGCGCGAGTCCGACCGCGAACTCAAGCGGGCGACGATGCACCGGTCGAAGGGGAAGTAAACCTGAACTCCGAAGTGGAAAGGGAGACAGGATGGCGGGGCGGGGGTCCCGCCCTCGGATAAAAAATTTCAAGGGCGAGACGCCCGGGGACACAGCCGGGACGGCGGCGCCACTCATCTGCCGTCGGCTGCTACGGTCGCAGCCGGAAGAAGAAGTTGCCGGCCGGATGGTTGGTGGAGTAGGGGCTGGTGGTCACCGGCCCGGGCACGTCGGCCCAGGGCGTGTTGGTGCCGAGCAGTTCCGAGGTCTGTTGCAGTGTGTAGCCGGCGCCGGGCCAGTTCACCGTCATGGCTCCGCCGCCAGACTGCGAAATCTGGAGCGTGGGCAGCGATGGGGGGGCGGGTGGCAGCACGTTTCTGATCGCAAAATTATCAATCGTGTAGCTGCCTTCGGTGCCCGAGGCGTTGTCGTCACCCCAGAGCAGATACATGATGCTCCCGGCCGGCCAGTGCGTGACGGAGAGCGTCGCCGTCAATGCGCCCGGGGTGGCGGTCGTCAGGGCCGGCACGGGTTGCCAGGTGTTCGCTGCGCCGGTCAGGCTGTAGAACACTCGCAGGCCGGGCACTTCTTCTGACTCAAAGCCGGATGCCTCTCCAAAGTCATAGGACACATCCAACGAGCCGACGTTGGTTCCCGTGTTGTTCCGCAGCGTGGCGAGCAGCAGGTTCAACATGGTGCCGGTCGGCCGGGACTGGATGAACAATCCCGCGGAGTTCCACCGGAACTGCCCGAAGGCCGTCGGTGGCAGGAAAAAGTCCTCAGTGAGTGCTTCGGACACCACCGCCGCGGTCATCGTCTGCAAGGCCGCATCCACATCAGACCTCGTGGTCAAGGTGCCGTTGCTTCCCGGCAGATTGGCCGTGGTCCAGCCCTCCACCACCGTGGGCCAGGCCGCGAAGCCGTTCGTGCCTGTGTCGGCCAGACCCACCGGGAGGCCCAAGGTCGCCACCGTGATGTTCACCACCGCCGAGGTCGCGGTCTGGCCCAGGTAGTCGTAAACCACGGCCGTCAACGTGTGCGCCCCCAGGGTGAGATTGCTGTAAACCGCGCTGAATGGACCGGTGGCATCGTGGCCGATCAGGACGCCGCCGTCGCGGTAGAAGGATACATTGGTCAGGGAGACGCCGGTGAAGGCGGTGTTGATCGTGACGCTCGCACCTTCGGCTAGGCTTTGATTGTTCGCGGGCGTGGTGATGACCACGGTGGGCAAAGTGGCGGTGGTGATGGAAGCGAAAAGGGCGGAGGCGAAGACCATGTCGGCATTGCCAGGGGATGAGGTCTGATGAACTTCCACCGCGAGGACGTTGGTGCCATTGACGAGATTGGTGATGAGGTTGCCGGAGATGGTGAAGACATCGGCACAGGTGGCGTCGCCGCCGCAAGGAGTGGCGGTGGCCAGCGTGGTGTAGGTGATGGCTGTCGGTGCGGCGGGCATGCGGACGCGCTGGATTTCCACGCCGTTGAGGTAGAACACCGCGCCGTCATCAATGTAATTGCTGAAGGTGAGCGTGGCGTTCGCGGGATTGTTGCTGAAGTTGAAGGTGGTCCGGAAGTAATAGGCCGGGAAAACGGGGGTGCCGTTGACCGGCAATCCGAAGGTTGGCGGAAGAAGGGTGTTGCGCGGGATGAAGACGTTGTTGCCATTTTCCACGCAGAGGGCGCCCAGGCCGGGGCCGTTCCAGGCGGAGTCGTTGTAGGCGGCGGCCGTCCAGTTAGTGCTGCTGAGATTGTTGGTGTTCCATTTCCAGGCGTTGGTGAGGCCAAACACGGGCGTGGTGATGGTGGTGGTGAAGTCGGACGTCGTGAACGAGCCGGTGGCGGTGAAGTTGGAGCCGTTGAAGACGGAGATGACGCGGTAGTAATAGGTGGTGTCGGAAATCAGCCCGGTCAGGTTCACGGAATGGTTGGTGACCAGGGTGGAATCGAGCGTGGAGAAGGTGCCGAGGTTGGTGGTGGTGCCGTATGCCACCTGCGAGGTGGAGTTGGAGATGGTCGTCCAGGTGATGTTGGCGGTGGTGTCCAGCGGGGCGACGACCACGTCGTTGATGAAGCCCGGCAGGGGCAGGGCGTAAACGCCAAAATGACTGCCCACGACGCGTTCCCGGCCGTTGCCGAGCGAGTAGGTGGAGCGGTTCAGCTCGACCGGATTGCCGAAGCCATCGGTCTGGACCATGGTGGCCGAGCCGCCGCCGTCCAGGCTAATACCTTGGTAAACGCCAAACAGAATCAGCAGGTCCGCCGTTTCCGCATCGGTGGCACCATTGCTGAACGGCAACTGCCTTCCGTCGATGCAGACGAGGTAAAGGTAGCGTTTGTCCTGAGAATAACCGATGGAGGTGCGCGGTTGTTTTTCATGGAGCTGGCCGTCGGTGCCATCATACCCGGTGGTAACGCCGCCCAGGCACATGTTGATTCCGTTCCAGACCAGCGGATAAAAGCCGGTGAGGGCGGTGTAAATTCCGGCCGTGTTCGTGCCCGGAGGTGTGTTCGTGAGGACGATGGAAGGAACATTGCTGGTGGAGATAAGAAGGGACGCCAGGGCATAGTTGACGTTCTGCGGTGAGACCGTTACGCCCTTGGAAATCATCAGGCCGTTCATGGTCGCCCCCGCGCCTTCGGCCAAGGGATCGCCGTTCCAATCGTTGGCATTGATGGCCACTTGCAACTGGTGTTTTTTCACAAAGTTGCTGACCGACAGGCCATACGTTTCGTAGGCAGGGTTGTTGGTGTTCGGCGGCGAGGGCAGCAGCCGCACGCCCGGATTGGTGAGATCGATCCGCAAGGCGTGCGCGAAGATCGGATTGCCGCCACTGAAATTGGTGCCGGTCGCCAAGTCCACTCCGCTAAACAGGGGGGTCCACGGGGTGTAAAAGGTTGGCACGGCGGAGGTGTGGCAGGCTGAAAACAGCGACACGAACAGACACGGGATGATCAGGATTTTTTTCATTTGTCGGCTCGGGCAAAGCGTAAGCCATTCATTCACGTTTGCAAACTTCCAATGTTGATCGCCACGGAATTGTCACCTTCGCCCGGTCGGGGTGAATTCGCGCCCCCCCGAAACCGATGCCAACCGCGGCGCGCCGGTCTCCGCCACGGCGTGTTGCTGACGTCAGTCCGGACCCCGCCGGGCCGGAGGCCGGTGCTCCGGTTATCATCCCGGCCGGCGCTTGCCAAGGTTCGGTGCAGCCCTAAAGTGCGGGCCAAATGATTAAAATTTGCCGGCGTTTTCTCGTGGTTCTGGCCGCCGTCCTGGTTCTTGTCTTCGACTCTTCCGCCGCCACCATCTGGCGCGAGGGCGAGGCGTCATCCCGCGCCACCGTCACGCGGCATCCGTGGTGGTATGACCAGGTGAAGACGGACGTGCTCTCCGGCGGCGCGTGGATGTCGCACTTCGACGACAAGAAGGAGGGCGTGGCGGAGTACGATTTCGAGGCGGCGGAGAAAGGCGAATACACCTTCTGGGTGCGCGCGAATCCGCTGAACGCAAAACTTTCCTACCAGCTCGACGGCGGCGAATGGACGCTGATCGACCTGCAAAAAAATCAGCGCGGGATGCAGAACATCGCCGTGGACAACAAGCCGGACCTGCGCTTCCTCGCGTGGGTGAAAGCCGGGCAACTCGCGCTCGCCGCCGGCAAGCACACGATCAGGTTCAAGTTCCACAGCGGCGGGTCGCACCACGGCGGGCTGGATTGTTTCGTGTTCACCACGGAGCCGTTTGTGCCCGCCGGGAAAATGAAACCGGGCGCGGTCGAAACAGAGCACGGCCCGGCGGACTGGTTCGCGGTAATCCCCGACGACGACAAGTTTTCGCCGGACTCGGTGATCGACATGTCGAAATACATTCCCGCGCCGGCCGAGCAGTTTGGATTTCTGAAGGCGGCGGGGAAGGATTTGAAATTCGAGCAGGGCGCGGGCGCGGTCAAACTCTGGGGCTGCGGTGCGAATCTGGAATACGGCAAATTCACGCAGTCCGAGCTGACGCAGCGCGCGAAATATCTCCGCAAACACGGCGTCAACATCGTCCGCCAGCACGCGGTTTTCGATGACGTGACCACCGGCGGCAAGCTCGACGCGAAGAAGCTCGACGCCTACGACTGGTGGTTTGCCGAGCTGAAGAAGCACGGCCTCTACACGGACTGGTCGGTCTTTTACCATTTCACCATCACGCCGGAGGACGGCTACGATCCCGCGCTTTTCGCCGAACTCGAAGGCAAGGGGAACCACCGCGACACCTACGGCATCATCACCGTCGCGCCGAAGCTGTGGGAGATTCGGAACAAGTTTCTCGTCGCGTTGCTCACGCACCAGAACCCCTACACCGGCCTGCGCTACGTGGACGATCCCGCGCTGGCGGTGGTCGAGATGCAGAACGAGGACTCCGTCTTTTTCTGGAATCCGCTCGGCGCGCTCGCGGAACCGAACCCGAAAAAGTGGCCCGGCCACGCGCGGCAGTTGCGCCAGATGTTTGCGGCCTGGGTGAAGGCGAAATACAAAACGGATGACGCGCTCAAGGCCGCCTGGGGCCAGCTCCGCGCAGGCGACAGCGTGAACGCCGCCGAGCTGCGCGTGATGGGGCCGTGGGAGCTGGACGGGAAGGGGCCGCGCGGGACGTTCGCCGGCGCGAAGAAGCGGGCGGGAGATTGCATCGAATTCCTGGCGGAGCTGCAGCGTGGTGAATTCGAGACGTGCGAGAAGGCGATGCGCGCCGCCGGGTTCAAGGCCGTGAGCGTCACGACCGCGTGGCAGGTCGGCGGCGCCGCGACTGATCCGGCGAACACGTGGACGGACACGGTGGGCGGGATGATTGACCGGCATAATTACGCGGGCGGCGGCGAGGGCGGTCACGGGATCAAGGAAGGCAAGGTGAACAACGAGTCGCACCTCGCGCATCCCGGCGGTGGCATTTTCAGCGTCGGCATGAAACAGGTCGAGCACCAGCCCTTCAGCATCACCGAGTGGACCCAGTCCGCGCCGAACCAGTGGAAGCTTGAGTGCGCGCCGATCATGGCCTTTTACGCGCTGGGCTTGCAGGGCTGGGACGCGAGTTTTCATTTCATGCAGAGCGGCGTGCGGCTCGGCGACGGCTGGCCGCGGGAATCTTCCTACGTCACGGACACGCCGCATTATCTCGGACAATTTCCCGCGCTGGCCTTCGCGCTGCATCACGGCCACATCGCAGAGGCATCCATCGTCGCGGGGCGGCGGCTGACGAAGGCGGATTTGTTCACCGGCACCGATGCGTTGCAGCAGGATTTCACCAAGGGCGGGTTCGACATCAAGACGCTGAAAAACGCCGGCGGCATTCCGGCCGAGGCGTTCGCGATCGGGCGCGTCACGACGAGCTTCGCGGGCGGCAAAAGCGAACAGGCTGACTTCGCGAAATACTGGGATGAGAAGAACAAGGTGATCCAGGCGGCGACCGGCGAACTGACGTGGGATTACGGCCGGCAGCGCATCCTCGTCACCGCGCCGAAAACGCAGGCCATCATCGGCCGCGCCGCGGGGGAAACAATCACGCTGCCTGGGGTGACGGTGGAAATCAGAACAGAT
>CANMZY010000145.1:0-7877 GCA_947502425.1 Verrucomicrobiales bacterium | reverse complement strand
CCGCGGCGCTTTCGCGCCACGACCCGATGGAATTCGCCGCGCGGCAGACGGCGGCGTTGCACTGCACGCAATGCCACGGGCAGATCGAAAACTTTCCGCCGCTGGAAATTCTCGGCGGCAAGCTGAAGCCGGAGTGGGCCGGCGCGTTCATCAGCGGCGAAGTGCCGCGCAAGATGCGGAATGATTTTCATCCCAAGGGCGAGCCGTGGCTGGCCGCGCGGATGCCGTCCTTCACGGCACGCGGCCATCTGCTGGCCGCCGGCCT
Organism: Verrucomicrobiales bacterium; assembly: GCA_947502425.1. GTDB lineage: Bacteria > Verrucomicrobiota > Verrucomicrobiia > Limisphaerales > SIBH01 > SIBH01. Next base: position 7,612 of record CANMZY010000145.1, on the reverse strand, counting down.
GGCCGCGCAGCACGGCCTCCCGCCGGTCACGCCTGCCGAAGGCCCGGTGGACGACGCGCTGGCCAAGGTCGGCCACAAGCTCAACGGTAAGGACGGCGGCCTCTCCTGCATTTCGTGCCACGGCGTCAACGCGCAGCCGGCGGCGGAAGTCTTCGAGAGCGAGGGGATCAACCTCGGCCACACGGCGGCGCGGCTGCAGCGTTCCTATTTTTTCCGCTGGATGCGCCTCCCGGCCGGCGTCGATCCCCAGACGAAGATGCCCGCGTTCTGGGACGACAGCGGCAAAAGCCCGCTCACGGAAATTCTCGACGGCGATGCGGAAAAACAAATTAACGCCGTCTGGCACTACCTCCGGCTCGGTGAGAAAATGCCCAAGCCCGTCGTGCCTGAATAATCCCCCCTTTCTCCAGTCGAACCCACCACGCAGTTCAACCAAACCACCACCATGAAACTCACCACCCTCCTCGCCGCCGCCGGCCTCGTCCTCGGCACCCTCACCCTCACCGCCGCCGACCCCGAACCCGGCTTCAAGTCCCTCTTCGACGGCAAGACCTTTGCCGGCTGGAAAATGGCCGACGAAAACACCAACACCTGGAAGATCGAGGACGGGGCCTTCGTCGCCCACGGCAACCGCTGCCATTTGTTTTACGTCGGCGACGAACAGCCGTTCACCAATTTCGAATTGAAGGTGGACGTGATGACCAAGCCCGGCGCCAACGGCGGGATTTATTTTCACACCAAATACCAAGCGACGAGCTGGCCGAAATATGGCTTTGAAACGCAGGTCAACAACAGCGGCGGCGACTGGCGCCGGACCGCGAGCCTCTACTCCGTCAAGGACAACAAGGAGAAGGTGGCCGAGGACGGCAAATGGTGGACCCAGCACATCATCGTGCAGGGCAAGCGCGTCATCGTGAAAGTGGACGGCAAGGTCGTGACCGACTACACCGAGCCGGAAGGCACGCAGGCGGGCAAGGATTTCACGCGCGTTTTCGACAAGGGCACCTTCGCGTTTCAGGCGCACGATCCGAAGAGCATCGTCCACTACAAAAACGTCCAGGTGAAACGGCTCGACTGATCACCGGTGCCACGGCGGCGGCCCGTCAACGCTGCGACAACCACCCTTATGAAAAAACTCCTCTGCCTCGCGCTCGTTGTCGCCGCCGCCGGCCTCGCCGCGCGCGCGTCCGCCGCTGAACCCAACACCCTTACGCCCGAAGAAAAAGCCGCCGGCTGGAAGCTGCTCTTCGACGGCCAATCGCTCAAAGGCTGGCGGGGCTTCAAGAAAACCACGCCGCCCGGCCCCGGCTGGAAAGCCGAGGATGGTCTGCTTAAGAAGATCGCGAAGGTGCACGGCGGAGACATCATCACCGAGGAGCAGTTTGATAATTTCGAACTCACCTGGGAATGGCGCGTCGCAATTGCGGGCAACAACGGCGTGAAGTATTTCGTCACCGAGCAGCGGCCCGGCGCCCCCGGCCATGAGTATCAGATGCTCGATGACGCGGCCCATCCCGACGGCAAGATCGGCCCCAAACGCCAGACCGCCGCCTTCTACGACGTGCTGCCGCCGGCCGCCGACAAGAAGTTGAACCCGCCGGGCGCATGGAATTCCTCCCGCATCCTCGTCCAGGGAAACCACGTCGAACACTGGCTCAACGGCGCCAAAGTCCTCGCCTACGATCTGGGCAGCGACGCGGTGAAGGCCGGACTGGCGGCCAGCAAATTCAAGAACGCGCCCGCCTTCGGCGACAAGATCAAGGGGCACATCATGCTCACGGACCACAGCGACGAGGCGTGGTTCCGGAACATGAAGATTCGCGAGTTGCCGGCGAAGTGAACGATTTCGTGGCGGGTGCATGAAGCCATGCAAGCGTTGCCGGCTGATTACGCGATGATTTCAGAAATGGGTCTGCCGTGGTCTATTTCGAGGCGTTTGCGGCCGGGGATTTCGAGTTTGCGCGAGTCGAGGCCGAGTTGGTGCAGGATCGTTGCGTGGATGTCGGTGACGTAATGACGGTTCTCCACGGCGTGGAATCCGATTTCGTCCGTTGCCCCATGGACGACGCCCCCTTTGATCCCGCCGCCCGCCATCCACACGCTGAAGCCGTAGATGTGATGGTCGCGTCCATCGGCGCCTTGCGAGCCGGGCGTGCGGCCGAATTCGGTGCCGAAGACGACGATCGTTTCGTCCAAAAGGCCGCGGCGTCCGAGGTCTTCGAGCAATGCGCTGATCGGTTGGTCCACGGCGCGCGCCAGCTCGGCGTGGTTACCCTTCAATCCGCTGTGCGCATCCCACGCGCCTGCACCGCCGCCACCGTGCTGGATTTGAATGAAACGCACGCCCCGTTCCACGAGCCTGCGCGCTGCGAGGAGTTGCGAGCCGAATTCACGGCAATGCGCGAGATCGAGTCCGTAGAGCGCCTTTGTCGCGGCGGTCTCTTTCGAAAAATCCAGCACCTCGGGAACGGATCGCTGCATCCGGTAGGCGAGTTCGTAGGATGAAATGCGAGCGGCGAGCGCGGGGTCGTTCGGATACTCCACTCCGCGCAATTGATTCAGTTCACGAACGAGCTTCATTCCGATGTCCCGGGCGGCTGCGTCAACGGGGCGCGCGGGCTTGCCAAAATCAAGCGGGTTGGCCGGGTCAATGCGCAGCGGCACGGCGTCGTGCGCTGGACCAAGGTAGTGGCCGTCCTTCTTGTTCCAGTATTCCCGCGTGCCGATGGAGATGAACTGGGGGAGGTTGTCGTTGAGGCTGCCGAGACCATAGTGGGCCCACGCCCCGAGCGTCGGAAACTCGCCATCGAGCATGTTGCGCCCCGTGTGAAACTGCGCCTGCGCTCCGTGGTTGCTGTCCGTCGTGTACATCGACCGAACGATGGCGATGCGGTCCACATTGCGCGCGATGTGCGGGAACCAGTCGCTGATCTCGATCCCGCTCTGTCCGTGTTTGGCGAAGCCAACTTGCAAAGGATACAGTTTGTTGCGCTGGTTTCCGTTTGCGTCCGGCACGAGGAGGCGCTCAAGCGCGAGCTTCGCCGGATCCTGCACCCCGGCGAACGGAGTCTCGGCGATCGTCTTGCCGCCGTACTTGGTGAGCATCGGCTTCGGGTCGAAGCTCTCCATGTGGCTCACGCCACCATTCATGAAGAGCCAGATCACGCTCTTCGCTTTCGGCGGGAAATGCGGAATGCCATTCGGCGGCGCCCAGCCCGGCGTGCTTGCGGCGCTGTCACGGTGGAGCATCGCACCCAGCGCGAGCCCCGTGAAGCCCATGCCGATATCGGCCAGGAATGTGCGGCGGGTGGAAAGTCTTCGGTTCATGGGTCAGCGCAATGTAACGAAGTCATTGTGATTGAGCAACGCGCCAACAAGCTGCGCGCGTGCGGCGGAGGCCGAACCGCCGGGAACCTTGCGCCAGGCGTCGAGTGCCCGGGCACTTGCCGCGATTTCGGCATCGCTGGCGGCGATGCCGGGAATCAGCAACCATGCGCCGTGGATGAATCCGCTTTCGTCGGGGGCCGCCTCCGAGATCCGTGCGGCAATCTTTACCGCCGCGTCCTGAACGAGGGCGCTGTTCGAGAGGGCGAGCGCCTGTTGCGGGACGATGCTTTGGTCGCGGCGATAGCATTCCTTGACGGCGGCCTCGTCGAACGCGGTGAGGAAGCGGTTTCGTTCGTTGTTCGAGTGGAAAAAATAAAGGCTCCGGCGTTTGGAATTATCCTGCTCCGAAGGCGGGACCGATGGCCCCCCGAGCGTCACGTCGAGTTCACCCGAAAGCGCGAGCATGGAATCGCGCACCACCTGAGCCTCAAGCCGCACGGGCGTGCGCCGCCAAAAATGGGTGTTGTCCGGATCCTTCGCGCTGTTTGCCCCGGCCCCAGTCAGCGAAGACGACATGCGATAGGCGGCGGAGGTGACAATAAGGCGATGCAGGTGCCGCATGCTCCATGCGCTTTCGACCAGTTCGGACGCCAGCCAGTCCAGCAGCTCGGGATGGGTGGGTGATGCTCCTTTGCGTCCGAAATCGAACACGGTGCCGACCAGCGGCGTGCCCATGTGCCGCAGCCAGATGTGGTTTGCCGCGACCCGCGCAGTCAGCGGATTGCGCGCGTCGGCGATCCATTCCGCGAGCGCCTTGCGGCGGCCGGTGCTCGTCTGCGGAAATGGCACGGGAGGATCGTCCTTGCCGGAATCGCGGAACCGTGTCGGCGTCCATTTCGCGCCGATGAGGCGGGCGTAGGTTGCATCGGGCTTGAGCGGAGCTTCGACGGCTTTTTCCGCATTGACGAGATTGCCGCGTGCCGTGGTGAGTTCCTTTTCCACACCCGCCTTCTTGGTCGTCGCCGCGCGCAACAGCCGGGATTCCGCATCCGCGACGGCATGACGTGCCTTGGCAGCGGCAACGCGCAGTTCCGCGCGAACGGCTACCTCGCGTTTGGCGGGTTCGTCGCCAGCCTTGGTCCGCGCGGCGATCATTGCCTCGGACCGTTTCGTGACGCTCTCCAGCTCGGCTTTCGCGAGCAAGACAGCCTGTTCCGCGACGGCCTGCGCCGCCTTTGCCTCGGCCAGCGTGGATTCTGGCGTGGCAGGCAGCGTTGCCGCCTTCGCCGAGGGCTCGCGAAGTTTCGCGGTCACATCCAGGGGAGCGACGGTGATCTCATGGAACGTGGCGAGCGCGTCGAAGGTGGTGAACTGCAAAGCGCCGTCGCGGCGCGCGAGTGGAGAACGCCAGGCCAGCACGGGTTCACCATTGAGTTCAACATTGACGAGCGTGTCGCGCGCCCGGACGCGAAGCGTGTATTCGCGATCGAGTGTGATCGGACGCGTGACCATTCCGTCCGCCGGGTAATGCGCCTGCGCGCCGCGGCTGTATGCCGCCTGCACTTTCGGGCCCGGCGCGTGGCCGCTGACATAGACGAGTATCTCGCTGTCTCCAGCGGTTCCGGCCTGTGACGGATCAAGGGTGGTCGCGTCGAACGTGATGCCAACGCTGCGATACAAACTGCCGCCCCGGAGGGTGAAACGCATGGTCGCGTCGAAGTCGCGCGGCGCCGGATCGATCAATCGCAACACCGAGCGGGTCTGACCATCCTTCTTTTGTTCAAGCCGCCCGGCCTGCTGAGACCATTCGCCACCAAAGAGCTTCCAGTGCGTCGGATCCAGACCGGCAAACTGCGTGGAGATGACCGGCTTCGGCGGAACGTCCACCGCCGGCGTCACGCCTTCTGTTTTCGTCCCGCGCTTCGCCACTGCCTCGACCTCCGTTTTTGCACGGGCTAGCGCCTCCTCGGCTGCAACCACCTTCTTCCGCGCCGGGGCAATGTGTGCGTCACTCACCCACGGTTGCAGTTCGGGCTGCCATGCTTCCGGCGGTAGCGTGACCGGACGCACATCCAGTTGCTTGAATGCAAAAATCGCCGGTATGCCGGGAGCGATGGGCTTGGATTTGTCCGGCTTGCTCTCGTCACCGCGGATGTAGCGATACGTCGGCGCATCCGTCAGTCCGTCAAACACGCGCGGAATGCCGTCGCGATCGACGTCGGTCGCACCGGGGACCACGTCCAACCGCACATGGTATGGCTCGAAGAATGCGCGCATCCCGTAGTAGTCGGTCTGCGCAATCGGGTCGTATTTGTGGTCGTGGCACTTTGAGCAATTCATCGTCAGCGCGAGGAAAGCCTTGTTCACATGCTCGACCGTTTCCTCCATCCACGGGTTGCGGTTGAAGATGAAATAGTTTCGCGCAAGGAAGCCCGTGGCACGGAGCTTTCGCTGGTCGGAGGGATACAACTCGTCCGCCGCAAGCATCTGCCTCACCATTTCATCATACGGTGTGTCGGCATTCAGCGATTCGACGATCCAGTCGCGCCAGTGCCACATGTGCTTCTGGCTGTTGCGAAGCTGGTCACCGAGGCCCCACCAGTCGCTGTAGCGCCAGACATCCATCCAATGCCGCGCCCAACGCTCGCCGTGTCGCGGGTCGCTGAGCAACCGCTCGACGGCAGCTTCATACCACGCGCCACCGGTCTCTTTTTCCACTGCGGCAATCTCGGCGCCCGTCGGCGGAATCCCGATCAGGTCGAGGTAAAGGCGGCGCAACAACACCTCGCGCGGCGCTTCCCTTTGCGGCGTGAGACCGTGCGCCGCGTGTTGTTTGGAAATGAACGAGTCGATCGGATTGCGAACCCACTTCGCGTTCGCGACGGCGGGAACCGGCGGTTTCACCCGCGAACGAAAAGCCCAATGCTCACGCGGGTCCTGCTCGGGCTTTTCGTCCGGTGGAGCCGGCGCGCCGGCGGCAATCCACTCACGAAGGACCGAAACTTGCGCCTGATTGAACGGTTCACCTTCATGCAGCGGCGGCATCCGCTCGTCGAGATCGGTGGCAGTGACCTTCTTGATGAGCATGCTCGCGTCCGCAGCGCCACGCTTCAGCGCCGGGCCGGATTCGCCACCCTTGAGCATCGCCGCGACCGTGTCGAGCCGCAGGGTCGCCTTCTGTTTCAAGGCGCCGTGACATGTGTAGCAGCGTTCCTGCAAGAGCGGCTTGACGCTTTTCAGATAGTCCACCTCCCCCCGGGCAACGACCGGCAGTGCAAGGAGGCACATCAGCTGAAGGGCTCGCTTCATCCCGGATCATCTGTAGGAAATTGCTTTCTGGACGCTGCGCGGTTCAACGGCAACGCGAACCCGCTCCATTCCCAGCCCGCGTGGTGTTCAAACCACCCGATCATCCCGACGAGATCGAGGTCTTCGAGCAGCACGACCCAGTCCGATTGGCGACGAACTGTTATGAGCGGGTGCATGTGTCCGAGGATGACACCAGTCAACGAAACTACAAGGACGGACACGTCGCAAAATTGGCGAGGCCACCGGCCAGCATGCCGCGGATGCGCTGCCATGACTCGAGGTTATCGGGGTAATCGGAGTGTTTTGAATTGACCGCCGTGAGCGTGCCAGGAGGGGCAGTCCGGAGTTTTTACACCGTTTGTTCCGCGCACCTGAACGTGTTCTCATCCGCACGCTAACCCGGCGCTTCACCAGACCTGCACCGAGTCAGCCGCGAGCACCTTGTCGAGCAGCGCCTGGTAGTCCGGCTCCGGCTGCGTCAGGTCGAAAATTTCCACGTTGGCATCCGGCACCTGGCACTGCGCTCATCGCCACTTCGCCACGTTCGTCGAAAACTGCCCGCACGACTACGCACCCCGCCTCCTCGCGCCGTTTGAAGGCCTACACAGCGGGAGTTTGAGTGACCGTGGCGAAGAGATTCGCCGTCGTGGAAATGTCACAAACCAAGTGGGTGGAAACTTGCAGCCGGGCGCGGGAACCTCAAGTCAGGCGCTGCTCCGGAGCGCGGGCGGTCCCTCGACCACAGCACGCCCGCACCCCGAAAGCCGTCCAGATTTTCCAACGCTCTCCTCACCCCCCACCCGTTGCGGCCGGGGACCGGTCGCGCTCCGCCGAGGGCACCGGATGCGCGCCGGTTTGGGTCCCTCGACGCCCCAGTCGAGGTTCTGCCCATGCACCTCTACCGCGCCCGCAACCCGCGAAAGTCGCCCCTCTGGCAGTGCGCCCACCGCCACTTCGCCGAGTTCGTCGAAACCTA
>CANMZY010000144.1:0-7894 GCA_947502425.1 Verrucomicrobiales bacterium | reverse complement strand
GCTGGCCACGCTCACCAACACCACCGGGTTGGAGGTTTCCGCCATCACCGTCGCTTACACGTTCAACTAACTGGTCGGACAACGGGACGAACGTGATCCTCACCACGCTCAACCTCACGAATTCGCCCGGCACCTTGGAAACGATCACCTATTATTTCCGCACGCACTTCTACATTCCCTACAACCTTGCCGGAGCGGAACTGCGCCTGCGCTATTATCTGGATGACGGCGGCATCTTCTATCTGAACGGGCAGGAGGCCACTCGCGCCCGCATGACCAGCATCTCGGATGGCTACCTGACCTTGGCGACCGGCACCGCTTATGGTGTGACCGTCCCCATCAGCGACGCCATCGTCGAGCCGGCCCTCGCTCTCCCGGCCGTAATCCTTCCGCTGATGAACGCGGTCAACGGCACCGGCTGGACAAACCTCGCCAACGCCACCAGCCCGCACACCAACTCAACGACCGGCGGCCAGGGATTCTTCCGTTTAAATTTTTTTACCGGCCTTGCTCACCGTCCGCCCTCCGGTGAAATGAAGGAACCCAAAAGCCGGCGTGCCGGTTCCGCTTTGCCCGCCACCCATCAACCGAAAGGCGGGACACGAAACGCCATCGCGAGTTCGCAGAGTCTCTCTCACTTTCTCCCCAACAACCGGCCTTCCTCCTCGCCCTCAAGGCTTCCGCGGCTTCTCCAGCTCCCGGCGCGACCGGGCCAGCTCTTGCACCGCCGGCCGATAACCCGGATCCAGCCGCAGCACCATTTCATACTCGGCCGCGGCCTCCGCATGCTTCTCCAGCGCCGCATAGGCGCCGGCCAGGTTGAAATGCGCCTCCTTGTAGTTCGGATTCGCCTTCACCGCCTCGAAGAAATGCTGCAAGGCCTCCTTCATCCGCCCCTCCTCCGCCAGCACCCGGCCCAGATTGTTATGCGCGCTCGCATGATCGGGCGTGATTTTCAGCACGGCCAGATAATGCGCCTTCGCCTCGTCATATTTTTTTTGCGCGACCAGCGCGTTGCCCAGGTTGTTGTGCGCCTCCAGAAAATCCGGCAGCAGCTTCAACGCCTCCTCGTATTGCTTGATCGCCTCGGCCGGCCGGCCCAGCTTGGATAGCGCGCAGCCCACGTTGAAATGCGCCTCCTCGTCGTCCGGACTCAGTTCCAAGGCCCGCTGGTAGCACGCCAATGCCTCCTGGAACCGTCCGGCCTCCATCAATTCCAGGCCCGCGTTTATCAAGACCGCCGGATCACTCGTCTGCGCCACGAAATTCGAGACCGTTATCTTGGCCATGGCCCCCGGTGGCGGACGCGCCGCGGGCCCGTTGGTCGTCGCCGGCGTAGAAATTGTTCGGGTGCGTGGAAAATATTTCATCACCAGCACCACGGCCAGCCCCCCGGCTCCGACCACCAGCAGGCACCCCGCCAGATAAAGCGGCATTTTGGATTTCCGCAGTGATTTCTTTTTTGCGCTCATCAGTGAATTGCGGCGTCATGGTAGCCGCCCCGGCCTCGCGATCAACCCGATATTCCGCCGCGCGGCACCGCCGCGGCCCAAGGGACACGGATTTCGAGGAAGGCCACGGGCCGGTTCCGTGACCATCCGCGAAATCCGTGTCTTCAGAATTTGCGCCGCCCGCGAAACCACCCACCAGGGCCCTTCCCGGCGGGGAACCTTGGATCCTCGTTTGCCTGGTTCGCTCCGGTGCATGGCCTTTCCGAGTCCGGGTTCATTCCGGCAGCGGCCGGCCCTTCGTCTCCGGCGCGAACCAGATGAGGATCATGCCAAAAATGTAAACCAGCGTGATGACCGCGCCCGCCTTGGCGAAACTTCCGCCGTAATAACTCATCAACTGCCCCTGGCCCAGCGCCCCGGCGGCGGCCAGAATCCGGCCGAAATTGAAGCACACTCCCTGGCCCGTCGCCCGCACCCGCGTCGGAAATAATTCCGGCAGGTAGAGCGGCAGCCACCCGTAAAACGCCGCCGTCATCGCCCCGACCAGAAACACCATTACCAGGAACTGCGGCCCATAGGTCTGCTCGGTGCGAAACATCACCGCGCAGGCCACGAGCGACAGCAGGCACATGGAAAAGTACGTCACGCGCCGCCCCACCGCCGCGCCGATCCACGCGCCGAAGAAACAGCCCGCGACCGAGCCAAGGCCCGAGATGATCTGCGTGAGCGCCTTCGCCTTGGGCACGGCGCCATCCGTCAGCTTGTCCGCCCACGCCGGCAGCCATTGCACGGAACCCCAGGTGCCGATCAGCGCGACGGCGGCAAAGGCGATGCCCAGCAGCGCGGTGGGCAGCAGCCCGCCCGAGAAAATCTCCCGCAACGGCCGGGCCGCGCCGGATCTTTTTACCGACTCCTTCCAGCGCTCAGATTCCGGCACGAAGAGCCGGATGAAAAAAGTCAGCGCCGCCGGGGCCGCGCCCGCCAGCATCACCCAGCGCCACGAATCCTGCGTGACCTTCCAATAGAAGCCCAGCAGCGCGATGAGCACGAACCCCAGATTCGCCGCCGCCCCGATCACGCCGGCGAGCAGCGGACGTTTCTCCTGCGGCCAGACCTCCATGACCAGCGCCACGCCGAGCGCCCATTCGCCGCCCATGCCGAGCGCCGCCAGAAAGCGCAGCCCGCCCAGTTGCCAGGGCGTCTGCGCAAAATAACAAAGCCCGCTGAACACGGAATACGTGAGGATGCTCCACGTCATCGCCCGCACCCGCCCGACACGATCTCCCAGCCAGCCGAAGACCAGCCCGCCCAGCGCCGCGCCCACGAGAAACAACGCCGTGATGCGCCCCATCCACATGCCGACAAATTCGTCTGGAATGATGCTGGAATCCCTGGGCATCTGGGTCAGCATGTCGAGCAGCGCCGGCCGCGCGACCAGCGGGAAGATGCCCATCTCCAGGCCGTCGAACATCCAGCCGAGAAACGCGGCGAGCAGCACCAGTTGCCGGCTCCGGCCGTCGGATTGATTTGTGATCATGACAATTTTCGCCGTGGGAACGCGTAACCAAACGCAGAGCGCTCGCGGTGGTCAATCCTATATTTGAAATCCGCCCGCGCGCCGCCGCCCCGGACATTGACGCGTGAGTGAAGTTTTGTGACGCTTCCGTCGCTCTTACAACCGTATGGAAATCAAAAAAGCCATCATCACCGCCGCCGGCAAAACCCAGCGCACCCTCCCCCTGCAATCGCTCGTGGACCGCGATGGCGCGCAAAAGACCGCCCTAGCCATCATCATCGAGGAAGTGCTCGAGGCCGGCGTCGAGGAAATCTGCCTGGTGATTCACCCGGGCGACGCGGCCGCGTTCAAGGCGGCGGCGGGCCGTCATGCGAAACGGTTGCAGTTCGTCGAACAGACCGCGCCGCTCGGCTACGGCCACGCCGTGCATTGCGCGCGCGAGTTCACCGGCGACAAACCTTTTCTCCTCCTCGTCGGCGACCACCTTTACGTCAGCGGCACCAAGAAATGCTGCGCGCAGCAGCTCGTCGAGGCCGCCACCGCTGAGAAATGCGCCGTCTCCGCCGTGCAGGCCACCCACGAAAGCAAGCTCCCCTACTTCGGCACCGTCGGCGGCCGGCTCGTCCCCGGCGCGCGCCGGCTCTACGAGGTCGAGGACATTCTGGAAAAGCCCACGCCCACCGAGGCCGAGCAAAAACTGATCGTGCCCGGATTGCGCGCCGGCCATTACCTCTGCTTTTTCGGCATGCACGTCCTCACGCCCCGCCTCATGGAAATCCTCGGTGAACTGCTCGGCAAGGCCGGCAGAAAAGGTGGCGTCCACCTCACCACCGCGCTGGCGAAACTGGCCGCGCGCGAGCGCCATCTCGCCGCCGAACTCCAGGGTCGCCGCTACGACATCGGCATTAAATACGGCCTCCTCACCGCGCAGCTCGCCCTCGCCCTCGACGGCGACGACCGTGACGAAGTATTGGGCGGCCTGGTCGAACTGCTCGCGGCCAGAGGGAAATAAACCCGCGCCGCCCGATGAAACTTCTGACCAGCATCATCACCGCCACCGACCCCGCCGTGCGCGACCAGTCGCTCGACGCCCTGTGTGCGCGGATGTCCTTGCCGGAACTGCTCGCCGAATCCGCGGCGCTCGACGCCTTCCGTCGCCGCAGTGAAAATCTTTACGAGCGGGTGCGCGCCCTGTTCTTCCTCTACTCGATCCACCGCTTTCAACTCCCCGCCAAACTCGCCCACGCCCCACGCCCCGCGCCCCACGCCGGCCTCATCCCCTTCCACGGCTACGAGCACCTGCTGCAACGCCGCTTCGAGGAGGCCATTGAAAATTTCCTCGCCGTCCAGCAGGCCGCAGGCCCGGGCGAGGGCATCAGTTCCGCGCTGGCCACCGCGTATCACCGGCTCGCTTTTCAAACGCTCGCCGACCAGGTGCGGCGCAGCGTCCGCTCGGTGCGCGGCAACCAGTGGATGTTCCGCATGGGCCACCCCGCCGACCAACCGCTGCGCATCCGCCCCGAGTTGCTCGCGCACGGTGCGGATGGCTCTTTCCCAATCTTGCGCGAGCAGACCGCCGTGCGCATGGACCTCACCCACTCGGCGTGGAGCGACATTTTTTTCCTCGGCATGGATTTTCCCGAAGGCGCCAAGGTGCTGAACGTCTCGGTCGATCTGGGCGTGCACGGGCGCGACACCGGGACGCGCCCGCCCGTCAGCGCCTGGCTGCGCGTGATCGACGAACCGGTGCTGCGGCTCACGTCCGCCGATCTGCACGCCACCGCCGATGTCACCGCGCTCGCGGACGTTTTTGATTTTGCGAAAGATTATCTCGGCCTGCTCAAGGCGGCGGTGATCGCGTCCGGCCTCGTGCCGCCGGGCATTGAAGGCTCCGGTCATTCGCTGGCCGAACTGCTCGCGCGCATCGTCGGCCCCGGCCACGGCCTCGAACTTGTATCGAGCGTGAACGACATTCCGAAAGGCTCGCGGCTCGCGGTCTCGACGAATCTGCTCGGTGCGCTTGTCTCCGTCTGCATGAGGGCCACCGGCCAGGCCTCGTCGCTCACCGGGCCGTTGCAGGAACACGAGCGCCGCCTCGTCCTCGCGCGCGCGCTCCTCGGCGAATGGCTCGGCGGCTCCGGCGGCGGCTGGCAGGACAGCGGCGGCGTCTGGCCCGGCATCAAACTGATCCAGGGCGTCGCCGCCGGCGAAGGCGACGCCGAGCACGGCATTTCGCGCGGACGCCTCATGCCGTCGCATAAAGTTTTTTCGCGGTCGGAAATTCCCGAGGCGGCGCGGAAGAAGTTGCAGGACTCGCTCGTGCTCGTTCACGGCGGCATGGCGCAGAACGTCGGACCGATCCTCGAAATGGTGACGGAAAAATATCTACTCCGCTCCGAGGCCGAATGGACCGGCCGGCGGGACGCGCTCGGCATCCTTGATGCCGTGCTCGGCGCGCTGAAGTGTGGCGACATCAAGGCCGTCGGCGCGGCGACCACGCGCAATTTCGAGCAGCCGATCCAGACGATCATCCCGTGGGCCTCGACGTATTACACCGAGCAGCTCATCGGGAAGGCGGCGGCGGCCTTCGGCAAAGATTTCTGGGGCTTCTGGATGCTCGGCGGCATGAGCGGCGGCGGCATGGGCTTTATTTTTGCGCCGGAACGCAAGGCCGAGGCGCAGAAAAAATTGCAGGAGATCATGTCGGCCACCAAACGCGAACTGCAGCACGCGCTGCCGTTCGCCATGGAGCCGGTCGTCTATGACTTTGCCATCAACGAAACCGGCACGACCGCCGACCTGCTCGCCGACGATGACGCGCTGATGCCGCCAAGCTATTACACGCTCACCGTCCCGCGCCTCCTGCGGCAGGATCTCCATGCCTTGCCGGCCGCGCGCCGCGCCGAGTTGGACAAATTCGGCGCCGCCGCGCGCACTAAGCCGGAATTGCGCGGCCTCGTGCAGACGCTCTTCGACGTGCTGCTGCCGCGCGGTAAAGGCGAATCCACCGATGGCCAGTCGCTCGCGGCGCTGCTCGACCAAAACGGTTTCGACCGCGCGCAGCACGAGCTGATCCGCGCCGACTTGAAGGAAGGCCGCATCGGCCTCGCGCAAAACCGGCTCCGCACCAATGCCACCATCGAGGATGTTCACGAGAGCGACGTGACCGTCTTTTCCAAAGAGAAGGCTGGGGAACTGACCCGCATCGGCGAGGTCGCGCTGCGCAATGGTGAACTGGCCGTGGTAACTCTTGCTGCCGGCGCAGGTTCGCGCTGGACCGGCGGTGCTGGCACCTGCAAGGCGTTGCACCCTTACGCAAAACTCGGAGGCAGGCACCGCACCTTCCTCGAAACGCATCTCGCCAAAAGCCGCCAAGCCTCGCGCGCGTTCGGCACGGCGCTGCCCCACGTCTTCACCACCAGCTACGCCACGCATGAGCCGACCGCGCAGTTTCTCGTGCGCCAGAAAAATTACGGCTACGAAGGACCGCTGCACCTTTCGCCCGGCAAGGCCGTCGGGCTGCGGTTCGTGCCGACCGAGCGCGATCTGCGGTTCGCGTGGGAGGAAATGCCGCAGCAGATGCTCGACGAGCAGCAGCAAAAAGTCCGCGCCAGCCTGCGCGCCGCGCTGATCAACTGGGCGCGTTCCACTGGCGAGGCCGCCGATTACACCGACAATCTCCCGCTGCAATGTCTGCACCCCGTTGGTCACTGGTATGAAACCCCCAACCTCTTCCGCAACGGCGTGCTCGCCCGGCTTCTCGCCGAACGTCCGCAATTGAAATACCTGCTCCTGCACAACATCGACACGCTCGGCGCGAACGCCGATCCCGCGCTGCTCGGCCAGCACATCCAGAGCGGCGCGTGCCTGACCTTCGAGGTCATCACCCGCCGGCTCGACGACCGGGGCGGCGGCCTCGCGCGCGTGAACGGGCGCGTCCGGCTCGTCGAAGGTCTGGCGATGCCGCGCGAAGAGGCGGAGTTCGCGCTCAGTTATTACAACTCGATGACGACGTGGATTGATCTGGATAAATTGCTCACCGCCTTCGGCCTGACGCGCGCCGATCTTGGCCACGAGGAAAAAGTCACCGAAGCCATTCGCGCGCTCGCCGCGAAAATGCCCACCTACATCACGTTGAAGGAGGTGAAGAAACGCTGGGGCCACGGGCAGGAGGATGTTTTTCCCGTCGCGCAATTTGAAAAACTCTGGAGCGACCTCACCGCGCTGCCCGAAATCGAAAGCCGCTTCGTCGTCGCCCCCCGCGAGCGCGGCCAGCAGCTCAAGGATCAAGCGCAGCTCGACGGCTGGCTCCGGGACGGTTCGGCGGCACATGTCGAGAGCCTGTGCGAGTGGACGTGACCCCGAATGCGGGCGGAGCGCGGGACTGTGTCTCGCAGCGTGTGGTCATGGGGTGACGTGTTGAATACCACGTTTCTCCCTGGGTGCGCGAGCCGCTGCGGGTCACAGACCCGCGCTCCGCGGGGCCCGTCAGGATGCGCGCGACCTGACGGATTCCAGCGTTGCCAGTGCGAGGAAATTGCAGTAATCATTTTACCAGCGAAACAATGAAAACAGCGAATATCCAATCTGAGCGCGGTCCGCTGATCGACCCGTGGTGGCGCAAGGCGCGCATCACCGCGCGGCTGCTGCTCAAGCGGGAGGGCGGCCGGGCGTGGAGTTCGCGTGATCGTCGGCTGGCCGTGCGTTTCGCGGAAGATCCGGGCGTGACCAATCGCCTGCTCGATCAGGCGGTTCACTCGATCACGGCAAGGAGACAAAATGGATTTAGCATCCTGGACATCATTGATTGATCTGGACACTCCGGCGGGTCGGATGCTGAAGAAGCTCGCGACGATTTTGCCGCAGGAACGTCATTACGACATCACGGTCTTCGGTTCCGCACCCCTGCAAATCACAGTGGATCCGG
>CANMZY010000143.1:0-8003 GCA_947502425.1 Verrucomicrobiales bacterium | reverse complement strand
AAGAAGACATCGAAATCAAAGTCTCTGCCTTCTTCACCAAGATCAAGGAACCGGTGCTGGCGAATCCCAAGATCACCTTTCCCGGCGAGGTGCGCGTGACGAAACTCTATCCCTCGCCCGTGCCCGACCTGTTCAAGGGCGAGCAACTTCTGCTCGCCGGCCGTTACACCGGTAAGGGCGACGGCGCGGTGCAGATCGAAGGCACGGTCAACGGCGAGGCGAAGAAATTCGCCTACGACGTGAAATTTGCGAACGAGGCCAACGATCACGAATTCATCCCGCGCCTCTGGGCCACGCGCCGCGTCGGCTTCCTGCTCGATGAGATTCGCCTGCGCGGTGAGAACAAGGAATTGAAGGACGAGGTCACCGAGCTCGCGCGCAAATACGGCATCGTCACGCCCTACACCGCCTACCTCATCGTCGAGGACGAACGACAGCGCGGCGTCGCGCAAAACGTCCAGTCCCTGCCGATGCTTCAGGACAATGTGCAGCTCCGCCGCGAATCCGGGGCGGCCTATTCCGAGTTCGCCAGGGCCAAGGACGGCGAGAAAGCCCTCGGCGGCGCGCGGTCATTCAGGATGCTCAAGGAAGCCAACTCGGCCGCAGATGCGATTGATCGTGGGAACGCCGAGGCCTTCCGCGCCGCGCCGATGGCGGCCGGTCCGGCGACGGGGAGGTTTCGCTATGACGCGTCCGGTTTCAGCAGCGTGACCGCCCCGGACACCAAAGCCGCCGCACAGCAATATGCGGAGCAGAGCCGCTGTGTGAACAATCGCACCTTCTACCAGAACGGCGCGCAGTGGATTGATTCGGAAGTCCAGAACGCCGCCAACACCAAGCGCGTGCGCGTGCAGTTCGATTCCCCGGAATATTTTGAGCTGGTGAAGAAAAATCCCGGCGCGCTCGCCTGGCTCGCCCTCGGCCGCAACGTGCAGTTCGTGCTGCACGGGGCGGTTTACGAAATTTACGAGTGAGACCGGCACGCCGGTAGTAGTGGGGCACGCGTCTCGCCCCTGAATCTTTTTCCCGAAAGTGTTCACGGGCGGGACGGCTGCGGCACTGACCTCCATTTCTCAACGACCGGATGAATCCACGGTCGCGCGCCCTCTCGAAAATCGAATGACACCCTTAAGGGTGCGTTGTGGTTTCGGAGTCAAAGTCGGTGAGCAGTGGAGACCGGCCGATTCACAGTTCTGAATCGCTTTCGGCCCCGGCTTCGGTCCAGACTCCCGCATGCTTTCGATCAACAATGCCGAACTCCGCAAACTGAAGTCCCGCGCCCAACTTCTCAAGGCCACCATCAAGCTGGGCCGCGCAGGCGTGACTCCGCAATTTCTCCAGGCGCTCGACCTCGAACTTCAGCGCCTCGAACTGGTCAAGGTGAAGTTCGATGAGTTCAAGGAACAGAAGAAGGAACTCGCGCCGCAGCTCGCCGAGAAGACGAACAGTTGCCTGGTCATGCGCGTCGGCAATGTCGCCGTGCTCTACCGCCCGAAGCCGCCGAAAGAAACTCCGGCGGCGTGAGGGCGGCCTTCGCCGGGCAATGGTTTTTAAGAACACGAACAATAAGGGTTTCATCTCGACAATGTCATTGTTTGGAGTTCCGCCTTCAGGCGGTCCGGGCGCTGAACCGCGTAAACGCGGAACTCCAAACCCTGAGCACTGGCGTAAGAACAGTTTTCAGATGCACCGGAGAATCGGTTGATTCAGGAAATCCGTTCGCCTATAAACTGCGACCATGAAACCCGGTTCCGTTCTCGCCATCTCGCTTTTGGCCAATGCCGCCTTGGCGGGAGTGTGGTTCTGGCTGCCGGGCAAACCGGCTCCCGCTGAAGTCCCGACAGAGAATTCTTCGCCGTCGTTGTCGCGACCTTTCCAACGACGCGCCGCCGCGCCGCGCGAACTGACCTTCACCGTCACCAACCAACTGGCGCACGGGTTTCGCTGGGCGAAGGTCGAATCGGCGGACTACAAAATTTACATCGCAAACCTGCGCGAGATCGGTTGTCCGGAGGAAACGGTGCGCGACATCATCATCGCGGATGTGAACAAGCTCTACGCGCCCCGCTTCACCGCGCTGCAAAAACCGGAGCAGGAGAAAAAGTTTTGGGAGAACAACCGCCAGGAAATTCCGACGCCGGAAAGCAAGGAGCGGGAGAAGCAGGTGCGCGCGCTCACCAAGGAAAAAGAGGCACTGCTCAAGGAACTGCTCGGCATCAGCGGCACCGGCGATCTGCTCATGGCGACGACCGGCGTGGACTGGATGGAAATGCAGGACGATTATCTGCCGGAGGCGAAGCGCAAGGCGTTTCGCGAGGTCATGGAAAAATTTCAAGAGGAGGAGATGGAATTCTACGCGCGCGCGCACCGCGGAAACTGGGACGAGGACTACAATGCCGCCCAGCGGAAGCTCCGCAAAAAAAAGGACACGGAAATCGCCAAGGTGCTGACGCCGGAGGAATTCATGCAGTATCAACTGCACAGTTCCGGCGTGGCCAAAAATCTTCGCTACAATGAAATAGATGGATTCAACGCGTCGGAGCAGGAGTTTATCGCGGTTTTCAAATACGTACAGCTCGAACAGGATGGCCCGGAACAGAGCACGAAGGAGGCGCGCGACGCCTATGCAAAAAGTGTTCAGGAGGCGAAAGCCGCCTTGAAGGAAACACTCGGCCCGGAGCGCTCCGCCGAATACGAGCGGAATCAAAACTACGAGTATCGTCAGGCCGCGAAGCTGACCGAGCGCCTCGGCCTCGCGCAGGACACGCCGCAAAAACTCATCGACATGCGCAAGTCGTCAGAAGACGCGGCGAACAAAATCCGCCAGAACACCGACCTCAATGCCGACCAGCGTTACGAGGCGCTGCTCGCCATCCAGACCGAGGCGCGACGGTCTTTCAGCGAGCAGTTGGGCGGAGACAAGAACTACAAATCGTGGCGACGTCAGGGCGGTTATTGGATGTCGAATCTCGCGCCGCCGCCGCCAGCCAAGTAACGCGCATGATCCGCAAACTGTTTTTAATTTCACAACTGGCCAACCTCGGCCTGATCGCCGCCGTCGCCTACCGGTGGTCGCATCGCCCGGCGGTGATCTCGGTGACGCCGGAAGAAAACACAGCGGTCGCCGAGACCTCGGCACTCGCGACCAAGTCGCCGGGCGTGACGGTTTCTTACGTGACCAATGAGACGCGCGCAGAATTTTCCTGGGCGCTGATCGAAACGCCTGATTACAAAAAATACATCGCGAGCCTGCGCGCGGTCGGCTGCCCCGAAGAAACGATCCGCGACATCATCATCGCGGACGTGAATAAAAACTACGCGCGACGCGGCATGGCGTTGCAGCGGGAGCAGCGTGCGAAACAGAAATATTGGGAGAACGACCAGAACAACCACTCCGGCAATCCAAACTCGCCCTGGCGGCAGATGCAGGTTTGGGAAAAGGAAAAACGGGCGCTGCTCAAGGAACTGCTCGGGCCGGACATCCTCGATGAGATGGAAAAAAATCAGATGGCGATGTACGGCAACTGGGGCGGATACTACGCGGCGGGCAAGGAATGGGGGTTTCTGCCGGCGAACAAGCGCGACCAGGCGCGGGATTTGACCGAGAAGTTCCAGCAGTTGCAGCAGGAAATTTATTACAAATCGAAGGGCGATTACGGAGATGAAACGCAGGCGCAGCTCCGCGCGTTGCAGAAACAGAAGACGGCGGAGATGGCCTCGATCCTCAGCCCGCAGGAATTCGAGGATTACGACCTGCGGCAGTCGCAGACCGCGCAAAACATGCGGTGGCAGTTCAAGTATTTCAAAGCGTCCGAGGAGGAATATCGCAAGATTTTCAAACTGCAAAAAACCTTTGACGAACAATACGCCGGCTACAACCCCGACCCGGACGACCGCGAGGCGCAGAAGAAATTACAGGAGGCCAGCACCGCCTTGCGCGAGGGGCAGAAAGCGGCCTTGGGCGATCGCGGCGCCGCCTACGCGCGCAGCCAGGACTACGAATACCAGGAGCTCGCCAGGCTGGCCGGGAACGCGGGCCTGGCACCGGAAGCGGCCGACAAAGTTTATGACATCAAGCAGGCCGTGCAGGACGAGCAGACCAAGCTCAATTCCAGCAAGGAACTGACGCCCGAACAGCGCAGCGCCGCCTTGAAGCAAATCAAGTCCGACGCGGAAAAAGCCGTCACCCAGATTCTCGGCGAAA
The DNA here is from genome assembly GCA_947502425.1 of Verrucomicrobiales bacterium. Lineage (GTDB taxonomy): Bacteria > Verrucomicrobiota > Verrucomicrobiia > Limisphaerales > SIBH01 > SIBH01. The sequence goes on along the minus strand of CANMZY010000143.1, from coordinate 3,799 downwards.
AAAACTACTCCAAATACCGCAACCGCGGAGCCTATTGGCTGAATGAATGAAATGCCATGAAGGAGGGGCGGCGCGGAAGATAAATGGGTAGCACAGGCGGAATTGCCGCCGCTACTGTTGAGTTCGGGTTTATGCGCGACGCGGGAGTATCCCTTTCCCGTTTCCGTCCAATCCCCGGCCCTGATACTCTCAAACTATGAAAACATTTCTCGCTGCCAGCGTGCTGGCCGTCGGTCTCGCCTGTTCCCTGCCCGCCGCCGACCGCGCGCCGCAGTGGAAGCTGGTCGATGACGCCATCAACAAAGGCCTGCCCAAGACCGCCATCACCAATCTCGAACCAATCATCGTCGGGGCGATGAAGGAGAAGGCCTACGGCGAGGCGGCCAAGGCCATCGCCCGCAAAATCGTCCTCGAAGGAAACATCCAGGGCAACAAGCCGGAGGAAAAGATCACCCGCATGGAAGCCGAGATGGCCAGGGCGCCCAAGGAAATGACGCCGCTCCTCCAGACGATCCTCGCCAACTGGTACTGGCATTACTTCCAGCAGAACCGCTGGCGTTTCATGCAGCGCACCGCCACCGCCACCGCGCCGGGCAAGGATTTCACCACCTGGGATCTGCCCCGCCTGTTCGTTGAGATCGACAAACATTTTCAGGGCGCGCTCACGGCGTCGGACCTTCTCAAGAAAACGCCCGTCTCGGCCTACGACGATCTCCTGCAAAAGGGCACGGTGCCCGATGAGTATCGCCCCACCATGTACGATTTCATCGTGCAGGAGGCCTTGAAGTTTTACCTGAGCGGCGAGCAGGCGGCGGCCAAGCCGCAGGATGCGTTTGAAGTTTCCGCTGATGACCCGATCTTCGCGCCGGCGGGGGAATTCATCGCCTGGAAGCCGAACCTCAGCGAAGCCGACGCGGATTCACCCATTCTAAAAGCCATCAAGCTGTATCAGGACCTGCTCAAGTTTCACCAGAAGGACACCAATCCCTCCGCTTACCTCGACGCCGATCTCGCCCGCCTCGGCTACGGCCACAACATCGCGTCCGGCGACAACAAAAACAGCCGCTACACCGCCGCGCTGAAAAAGCTGACCGAACAATGGGCGGACCACGATCTGACCGCGCTGGCGCTCCACCAATGGGCGCGCGTCGTGCAGGGCGAGGGCGATCTGGTCGAGGCGCGGAAGCTGGCGGCGCGCGGGGCGAAAGTTTTCCCGAAAAGCTACGGCGGCAAACTGTGCCAGAACCTCCTCGCCGAGATCGACACGAAGTCGGCCGGCATCACCACCGAGCGCGTCTGGAACGCGCCGCTGCCGAAAATCTCCGTGCATTACCGCAACGTGACGCAGGTTTATTTCCGCGCTGTGGCCTGGGACTGGAGCGGCTTTTTGAAAAAGCAGCACAGCCGCCCCGAGTGGCTCAATGACGCCGAGCGCAAGGAGCTGCTCGCCAAGGCGCCCGTGCTCGAATGGTCGGCCCAGCTCCCGCCCACGGATGATTTCAGGGAGCGCGTGGAAGAACTGCCCGCGCCGGACAAGCTCAAGCCCGGCTTCTATTTTCTCGTCTCCAGCCATGACAAAGATTTTTTCGACAAGGAGAATCAAGTTTCCTTCACGGACATTTGGGTGAGCGATCTCGCACTCGTCGTCCGTCCGCGCGACGGCACTCTGGAGGGTTTCGTTTTGGAGGCGGTCACCGGCGAGCCCGTCGTGGGCGCGGAAGTGCAGCCGTGGCATCTGGACAACAACGGCAAACGCATCGCCGACGACAAGCTGGCCACGGACGAAAACGGTTTCTTCTCCATGCCCGGCGCAAACAACCGAGGCCACCTCCTGCGCGTCCGCCACAACGGACGCGAACTTGGCTCCATGCAGGACTACGCCTCCTACAAACCGGGCAAGGGCACGCCTCATAAGCAGACGGTTTTCTTCACCGACCGCGCGCTCTACCGGCCCGGCCAGACGGTCCAATACAAGGGGCTTTGCCTGAGCGTGGATCAGGACAAGGATGACTACAAACTGCTCGCCGGCACCACGCTCACCGTCGTCTTCGCCGATCCGAACGGGAAGGAGATCGCCAAGCAGGAGAAGAGTTGCAACGAATACGGCTCGTTCACCGGCAGCTTCACCGCCCCGCGCGACCGGCTGATGGGCCACATGCGGATTTACGTGACCAAGGGGCCGAACGGCCAGGCCGGCTTCAATGTCGAGGAATACAAGCGCCCGAAATTTCAGGTGACGCTCGACGCCCCGAAGATCGCCCCCAAACTCAATGACAAGGTGAACCTCATCGGCAAGGCCGAGAGCTACACCGGCGCGGCCATCGACGGCGCGCTCGTGAAATACCGGGTCGTGCGCGAGGTGCGCTACCCGTATTGGTGGGGCTGGTATTCCTGGCGGATGCCGCAGCCGCAGGGCAGCCAGGAGATCGCCCACGGCACGGCCCAGACCGGCGCGGACGGCACTTTCAAAATCGAGTTCTTCGCAAAACCTGATTCCTCGATCTCGCCGACCAATGAGCCGACCTTCCATTACCAAGTGACCACCGACGTGACCGACACCACCGGCGAAACCCGCTCCGCCGCCCGCGGCGTGCACGTCGGCTACACCGCGCTTCAGGCGACGCTCTCCGCGAAGGACTGGCAGACGGATGACCTGGCCGTGGAGTTGAAGTTGAAGACGACCACGCTGGACGGCGAAGGCCAGACGGCCGAGGGCGGCGTGAAAATTTACGCGCTCAAAGAACCGGCGCAGGTGCAGCGCGCGACGCTCGGAGGCCGGCACCATTACCGGCAGGTGCGCGGCGGCGACAAGGCGGCGGCGGTGGCGGAAGAACCCACCTCCGATCCCAACACCTGGCCGCTCGGCGAGGTCGTCGCGGAAAAAGGTTTCACCACGGACAAGGAGGGCGCGCTCACCCTCGAGTTCAAGCTCGGCGTCGGCGTCTATCGCGCGATGCTGGAAACCCAGGATCGTTTCGGGAAAAAAGTCACGGCCCGGCTGCCGATTCAGGTGATCAAGCCGGAGGCCGCGAAGCTCGCCATCAAAATCCCCCACCTGCTCGCCGCGCCGGACTGGTCGGTCGAGCCGGGCAAGGAATTCATGGCCGTCTGGGGCACTGGTTATGACACCGGCCGCGCGTTCGTCGAGATCGAGCACCGCAACAAAATGGTTCAGCGTTACTGGACCAAACCCGGCACCACGCAGGCGCAGATCAAGCAGGCCGTGACCGAGGCGGAACGCGGCGGCTTCACCCTGCACGTCACGCAGGTCCGCGAAAACCGCGCCTACCTCGTGTCCCGCCACATCGACGTGCCGTGGAGCAACAAGAACCTCGAAATCAAATGGGAACATTTCGTCTCCAAGCTCCAGCCCGCGCAAAAGGAAACCTGGACCGCCGTCATCACCGGACCGGGCGCGCAGAAGGCCGTGGCCGAAATGGTCGCCGCGCTCTACGACGAATCGCTCGACGCCTACCAGAAGCAGCACTGGCTGGCGAAGTTCAACTTCTTCCGCCGCGATCACAGCACGGCGCAATTCAGCTTTGAAAACACGCTCAAAAATTTCCAGCACATGCGTGGCAACTGGCAGCAGCATTACGTCAGCGCCGATCAGCAATACCGCTCGTTCCCGCCCGACCTGGTGGCGAACGTCTGGGGCTACGGCTTCGGCCGGGGCGGCATGGGCGGCGGGATGTTTCGCGGACGCCAGATGGCCGAGGGCGGCGAGATGATGATGGCGGACGGCATGGCTATGAACATGGCGGCTGCTCCCATGGCATCCATGGCCATGGCCAAGGGC
>CANMZY010000142.1:0-8061 GCA_947502425.1 Verrucomicrobiales bacterium | reverse complement strand
CAAAGTTGCGATGTGAAAATATTTTGATGCAAATATCCCTGTAGATTTCAACTTCCCCGCAGGGGGCCGGTTTTAGGCCAGGCTCCTGCTGATTAGCAACCATGAGACCAGCTATATTTATTGAACGGGATGCGGTCCTCAACCATGTCACCATCCAGGGAAAACATCAGATCAGCCCGCTCACCCTCGAAGACTTCAAGGTGAACGTCGATGCCGTCGGGCCGTTGAAAAAACTCAAAGCCGCCGGCTTCGTCCTGATCGCCACCTCCAACCAGCCGGGTCTGTCGCGCGGACATTTGTCGCGGCGCGAACTGGACCGGATGAACGCCCTCTTGCGCCTCAGTTTTCCACTCGACGACATTCTGATCTGCCCGCACGACGAGTCGGATCATTGCACCTGCCGCAAGCCCCGGCCGGGCTTATTCGTCGAGGCCGGCTTCAAGTGGCATCTCGACCTGGAACATTCCTACATCGTCAGCAACCGGTGGCAGGACGCGGAGGCGGCGCGGGTGGTCGGCTGCATTTCGCTGCTCTTGAATTCGCCGTGGATCGGGCCGGGCCATCATGACTATGTGCTGCCGGACCTGGACACCATCGCGGACAAGATTCTCGAAGTGAGCCGGACGGGCCAGTGTCAGCCGGCCTAGAACTTGACGCCGCGGGCCGAGCGGATTTGCCGGTCGTTTTGCGTCACGCCGCCGGGCGGACGGCTGTTGTATTGGTCGGAGACGGTGAGGCAGAGGTTGTTCAGCAGCCAGCAGCGGAGGTTGGATGCGAGGCGGAGCCGGAACTCGCCCGGCTGATCGAACTGCGGGAGATGCTCAAACCTCTGTTCCAGCGCCAGCCGGCGGTTGATTTTCCCGAACGAATTTTCCGCCAGCCGGTAATGGAACCGTTCCGTCCGCGTGTCGTCCGCGCGGAACTTGGCCTGGTAATTGGCCCCCAGTTCCGTGTTCACGAAAAATCATTCAGCCGCAGCAGGTGCCAGCCCGCGCCGGGGCCGACCTCGAACCGCCGGTCAATTTTCCTGATCTTGTCATAGCCCGCAGACAGCGCTTATTTGGGAACAGGGATCGCATTGGTCGAAGCCGCCTTGGGAGCGGCGGGCGGCGGCAGGTCACTCGGCATCACCCGGCGCACCCCGCCTGTGACCAGGATCAGACCGTTCTGGGTCGCCGCGAGCTGGGGGCGGGTTTCGGTGTAATCGTAGGCACGACGGATGATGATGTCGCCGCTTGGGTTCACGATGAAGTAGGAGAAGTTTCGCGCGTCATCCTGGAACAATACATGCAAATTGCTCGACTGATCCACCCGCGCCTCCGGCTGGCTGAAGGAGATGAGCGTGCCCAGGGGGGTCACCCGGAAAACCTTGCTCTCGTCCACGTCGGTGACCCGGACGTAGATTTTTTTCTGCTTGAGAAAAACGACCTGTTGCAGGGCGTATTTGCGCGCCTCCGGCGGGTTGCTTTCCGGCACGCCGAAATCGCGCTCCCACAACTTTATGCCGGTGGCGATGTTGAACGTCTTCGGCTTCGCCCCGATCCCCAGATTCAACTGCTGGAGGCTGGCCTTCGCCGTCACGGTGTAACGCCCCAGTTCGGTCAGGTTGAAGTGCTGCGTCAGGTCGGCGCGCAGCGTCACGGTCTTGGATGACTCCAGATCGAACGGGCGCGTCACCGGCCCTTCGCCCTGCCGGGGCAGCAACACGCCGTCGGCGTCCACCGTGAACGTCAGCCAGTTTGGGTTCGTGCCGAGGCGCAGGGTCCGCCCGGAGAGGTTGGAGATCCGCACGAACACCGGCACGGCTTCGGCGCGGAGATATTGCTCCTGATCGAGCACGATTTCCATCGTCACTTCTTGCGCGGAAACGCGCGCCAGCAGCGCCCCGAGCAGGGCGAGCAGTAAGAGTATTTTTCTCATGGAATCAGTCTAGGCACGGGTCAGATCGTGGCAAGCGCGGAAACCAGTGCGTTCGGAGTTCCGCCTTCAGGCGGCTCGGGCGAAGCACCGCAACCGACCGCCTGAAGGAGGAACTCCGAACGTGGGAATCTGATTTTCTTCACGCCTGCAACCATCGAGGCGACGCGGGGCGGGGCTATTCAGGAGCGGGCACCACGAGCCGCCGCCGCACTTCCGCTAGCACGCGTTCCGGCGTGATGGCGCGCAGGCACTCCATCGGCTTTTCGTAGGCGCAATGGCTCTTCAGGCAGGGCACGCAGGGCAGGTGCAATGATTGCAGCGCGCTTTTGGTCTGCCCGTACGGTCCGGTGCGCGCCGGCTCGGTCGGCCCGAAGATGCCGACCACCGGCCGGCCGAGCGCGGCGGCGACGTGCATCGGTCCGGTGTCATTCGTGATCAGCAGCTCGCCGAGACGGATCCACTCGATCATTTCCGGCAGCGAAGTCTGACCGGTCAAATCCAGGCAGGCTCCGGGCGCGGCGGCGGTGATGGCCGCGCCGAGCGCGCGGTCGGCCGCGCCGCCGAGCACCGCCAGCCGCACCGAGCCGTCCCGCGAAAGTTCACGGGCCAGTTCCGCGAACCGTTCGACCGGCCAGCACTTGTTGTCCCAGCGCGCGCCGGGGTGGAACAGAATCCAGCGCGTCCCGTCCCGTTGTGCCCCCCATTTTTCCCCGAGGGAAGCCGCGACGGCGGGACGGGACGGCAGCCAGTCGAAATCTTTTTCCACCGGCACGCCGAGCGGCGGCAGCACGCTGAGATACCAATCCACCGCATGGGTCAGCCGCGAGGCGCGCGGAACGATCACATCGTAATAGCCGCGCGCGCCTTCCCGCGCGTCGTCGAGGCCGATGAGAAATCTCCCATTGGCCAGCCAGGCGAACGCGCCGCTGCGGGCGAGGCTTTGCAGGTCGATCACCCAGTCGAACTGCTGCGCGCGCAGCCAGCGCAGGTTCCGCCAGAGCGCTGGCCAGTGCGGCGGGGAGGCCCAGCGTTTGCGGTCAAAGGGAATGACGCCGGCGAGGTCTGGATCGCCTTCTAGCAGCGGCGCGAGTGAGGTCTCAATCCACCAATAAATCTCGCTGGCCGGATGCTGGCGCTTGATCAGTCGCAGCACCGGCAGCGCCTGCACGACATCGCCGAGCGAGCTGGGTTTGAGGATGAGGATTTTCAAAAGCCGTCGTCCGTGGTCCGTGAAAAAATTCTGCGGGTTCGTCTTCCATCCACGCCCCACGCCGCCTATTTTCCAAACGCCAGCCGCTCGGCCAGCCGCGGCGGCAGGCCGGCGTCCAAGATTTTCTTCTGCGCCTTGGGAATGTCGTAATCGAGGCGGCGCAGTTCGATGGAGCCTTCGTCCAGGTCGTAGATCACGTAGGTCGCCTTGGCCACGTTGTCGCGCGACTGGCCCACGCTGCCGACGTTCACGAAATATTTCCGGCCCGGCTCGACCTTGAACTTCGAGTAGGTGCCGCCGCGCACCACGGAATCGCGGATGAACGCGACCGGGACGTGCGTGTGGCCGAAGAAGCAGACGCTCGTGTTCTGGTAGGTGAAGCTGGCGGCGGCGGCCAGCTTGTCAAAGACGTAGCCCCAGCGTTGCGGGCCGTCGAGCGTGGCGTGAACCATCGAGAAACTGGCGACCAGCTTGACATATTTCATGTCGCGCAGCCATTGCCGATCCTCCTTGCTGAGCTGCTTGCGCGTCCAGTTCACGGCCTCGGCGGCGTGCGGATTGAATCCGTCCAGATCCTCCTCGCTCGAGCAATACTCGTCGTGGTTGCCCTTCACGCAGGGCATGTTCATCCCGCGGATGATGTCGAGACACTCCTTGGGATTGGCGTTGTAGCCCACGACATCTCCCACGCAGCAAAAATGGGTGCATTTTTGCTCCTTGGTGTCGGCGAGCACCGCCTCCAGCGCTTCCAAGTTGGAGTGAATGTCTGCTATGACCGCGTACTTCATTTTGATTAAATCTCAACGCACAATCTCAAAACCGCGCAATCCATCCGTCGTCGCCGACCACGTTTCGTCTTCCTGCCGGATCAGCCCGCCGAGACCGGAATCCCGGACGGCCTGCTGGAACGCCTGCAACTCGGCCCGTTCGCCCTCGGCCACCAGCTCCACCTGGCCGTCGGAGAGGTTCCGCACCGTGCCGGATACCTCGAAACCGGCCACCAGCCGCTTGACCGTATAGCGGAAACCGACGCCCTGCACCGTACCCGAATAAAGAATCCGCAATTGTTCCCGGCTCATCAGATGATCGGAGGTTTAACGGCGAAGATGAAGCCACATTCACGGCGAAGGGCGCAACGATAAATTCCCGGACTCATTTCCTCTGCGCCCGTTTCTTGGCGTCGAGCAGCCGACTGGTCGTGCTGACGGGCGTCTGCGGTTTTCCGGCGGTCGGCGTGTCGCTCACCGGCTGGAAGTCCGATTTTTCCCCAGTGTCTGGAGACGGTCTGGCGGGGAGGATCACGATTTCTTTCGGGCGGAACAGCTCCGGGTTCGGCTCGGAGGGCGCGGTCTGCGTTGTCCGCACTTGCTCGCGCCGGGCTAGCAACGCGGTCAGCGAGATGTCCGCCTCCACCGTGCGCGGCGTCCCCTGCCAGAAGAAAATCCACCGGCGGAACGTCGCGGTCGCCTTCAGCCATTCCTCGCGATCGAGCTGGATGCGGCGTACGGCCACGTCGAGCGTGAACAAAATCACCGCCAGTTTCAGCAGCCATTCCCAGAAGTCGCGCGGCTGAAAAGTTTTCTTGCGGTCGTGCAGAAACGGATTCTCCGTCAGGCCCGCGCCGGGCTTCGGCAGCGCGAGCACTTTTCCCTCGCCGGTCTCGGCGATGCGCTGGAGCAGGCTACGGTTCGGTTCGGACGCGGCGAACTCCGGCGAATAATTCACGCTCGCACCTAGCACCTGCGAGCCGCGCACCTGGCCGTCCTTCACGTCCATCAAATTCAACAGATACGCGCCGACTTCCTTCGTCGGAAAATGCACCTCGTAACGGCCCGGCCCGGTCTGCTCCAGCCGCACGATCTGCCGGTCGCCTTTTGGGCTGACCACGACGCTTTGCAGGTTGAGAAAATTCCGGTAGTTCCCCTGATCGTCGACCGCCTCGACGCTCAGCACGCCTTCGCCCTTGTCCACGGAAATTTCGCTCGTGAAATCCGCGTTCTCGACGCGCCGCAAACTCCACTGCGCGGTCTGCGACCAGAACTGCTTATACTTCGCCCAGCCGATCCAGTCGGACGCCCACTTCGCCTTGGCGTCGCTGGTGAACGCGACCGCGCGGCCCAGGCCGTATTGCCAGTGCGCGAGCAGCGGATCGCCCTTGTCCGTTTTCAACGGCACCTCGGCGCGGGCCTTGGGCTGCGTGCAGACGTAGCCTTTGAGAATCGGATATTCGTCGCCGCCGATGCCGCGCACCAGTTCGCTCGCCGCGGCGAACTTCGGCTTGAACGGCTCCTCGGAAATCGCCGACTTCAAAATCACCATCGTCTCCTTGATGAAAATTTGCGGCAGATCGGCGGCGGAAATGACATTGTGAAACCGGCCTTTGCCCTGGTCGGCGATCCACTGCATCGTCTGCGGCCCGGCGTGACCGGAGATCAACACCGTGCTGACCGTGATCTTGTTGGCGACGATGTCGTTCATCAACGGCTGTGATGGCGGGGCGGGATCGCCGTCGCTGAACACGATCATGTGTTTCAAACTCGCGTGCGAACGCTTCAAACCCTCGGCCCCGATAGTCATCACGCCCTGAAAACTCGGCAGGTCGCCCTGGCTCATGCCGGCGATCTGCCGGGCCATGTCTTTTTTGTTGCCGACCTTCGCCAGTGGAAAAAGCCAGTGCTCCGTGCCGTCCCACAGCACCACGCCCATCTCGTCCTGCGGGCCGAGCGCGGCCAGCACGCCCTGCGCGCAGTCGCGCGCGATCTGGTTGCCGTTGGCGAATTCCATCCCATGCATCACCAGCACCACCGCGCCGGGCGGTAAAACTTTTTTGCTGTCCAGTTCCATCTCCAGCGGCAGCGTCGCTTCGAGCGGCGTGCCTTTGTAGGCGCCGGCCAGATACGTCTGATCGCCGCCGACGCAGACCAGGCCCACGCCGAAATCGCGCACCGCGCTCTCCAGCAACTTCATCAAACTGTCGCCCAGATCGCCCGCCGCAATGTTGCTGATGAAAATAGAATCGTAGCTTTGCAGCTCCGGCAGCGATGCAGGAAAACGGTCCACACCCACCGCGCGGGTTTCGAGCTTGGCGGACTGCAACGCCGTCACCAGCCCCGTGTCCTTCTCCGGCTCGGACGAGATGACGAGCACGCGCGGGTCGCCCTTGACGCTCGTGAAGCTGGTCGCGCGGTTGTTTTGCGGCAGGCTGTCAAACGGCGCCTCGACCTGGGCCGTGTAATTGTAAAAGCCCGGCTCGGTCAGCGTCTGCGGAAAGGTGAAAAGATTTTTCCCGACGGAAAGCTCGACCGACTGCGGCCCCAGATCCTGGTTGTTGCGGAAAACACGCACCGTGGCCTTCTGCGCCTGGTCGGTGTGAATAAAAATTTTCGCCTCGAAGGTCTGGCCTTTTTTTACGCGCGGCGGCGTGCCGAGCTTTTGCATCGCGACATCGTTGCCGCGCTCGTTGCCGAGCGGCAGGATATCGACCGTCACCCCCAGCGGACGCGCCGCCAGCACCGCCGCCAGCGCGTCGCCGAGATTTTCATTGCCGTCGGAAAGCAGCACGATCCGCTTCTGGCCGCGCTCCGGGAACGCCGCCGTGCCGAGCCGGATCGCGCCGGCGATGTCCGTGCGCTCCGTGCCGACGATGGCCTGGATTTTCAGCAGGTTCACCGCCGCGTTCGCCGACGATTCGAGCGCGGCTTCCGAGCCGAAGACCAGCACCCCGGCGGCGTCGGTTTTCTTTTTCTCCGCCGCCGCCTGGTTCACAAATTTGAGCGCCGCTTCCTGTTGCGGCGAGGGAATGCTGTCCGAGCGGTCGAGCAGGAAAAAGACATTCATTCCTTCCTGCGGCCGCAGCCACTGGATGCCCGCGATGGCCAGTCCCAGCGCGATGACGATGACCAGGCGCAGGAGCAGCGCCGTCCGCCGCCGCCCCGCGCTGATCTGCACGTCGCTCTTCCACGCCAGCCAGATCACCCACGCCAGCGCCGGTGGCAGCGCGAGCAGGTAAAGTGGATGGGTGAATTGGAGGTTCATGGGGCTATGGGTAGCACAGGCGACCCGCCTGTGCCGTCCGGCCACTGGCCGGACGGAACGGGAAGGACGTTGGAACTCGAAACAAGCGTGTAGAAAAGATCGTGCGCCTTCCCCGTTCCGAGCGGCGGGTCGCCGCTCGGCACAGGCCAGTGGCCTCTGCTACCCGCCGGAGTCCGGATGAACTTCTGCACGCGATGATTCTGCGAGTCGGCCACGTAAAGATTGCCGTGCGAATCCAGCGCGACGCTCCACGGATTGCTGAACTGCCCCGGCCCCGCGCCCGCGCCGCCGAGAATTTCCACCGGCCCATCCTGCGCGTCGAAAATCTGGATGCGGCTGTTGCCAAACTCGCAGACATACTGCCGCCCGGCGCGGTCGATCCGCACATCGTAGGGGTAGCTCAACTCGCCTCGCCCGCTGCCGGCCCGGCCATGCGTGCGCAGAAGTCTGCCGTCGCGCGAAAAAATCTGGATGCGGTGATTGCACGAATCGGCGACATAGACTCGGTCCTGCGCGTCGATGCCCAATCCCTCGACGCGGTTGAACTCGCCCGGCTTCTCCCCCGCCACTCCGTAGGCCACGAGCAACTGCTGGTCGCGCGCCGCGAAGCCATGCACGCGGTCCACCAGCGTGTATTCGCTGAGGAAAATGTCGCCGCGCGAATTTACCGCGACGGAGCGGGGCAGGGTGAGCTCGTGCGCGTTCGTGCCGCGCACGCCCCATTGCCGGACCAGTCTGCCTGCGGGCGTGAAGTGGTTGACCCGCTGATAGTGCGGCTCGAGGACGATGATGTTGCCGTCGCGGTCGCAGTCCATGCCCTTGGGTTTGCCGAGGTCAGTCTGCGGCATCTGCCACGAGAGTAGAAATTTTCCGGTCGGAGAAAATTTTTGCACGCG
>CANMZY010000141.1:0-8073 GCA_947502425.1 Verrucomicrobiales bacterium | reverse complement strand
CAAGGACGTGGCCGTGCATCTCAAGGGCAACGGCAGCTTCCGCCCGCTCAACGACAAGCCCAGCCTCGTCATCAAGTTTGACCGCTTCACGCCCGACCAGAAACTCTTCGGCGAGACCAAAATCGCGCTCAACAACTCCAGCCAGGACGGCACCTATCTCGCCGACTTCATGTCCAACGAGATGTTCCGCGAGGCCAACATCCCCGTCTCCCGCGTCACGCACGCGCGCGTGCTGTTCAACGGGCGCGACCTCGGCCTCTACGTGCTGGTGGAGACCCACAACAAGGAGTTTCTCAAGCGCTGGTTCCGCAATGCGCAGGGCAATCTTTACGAAGCCTACCTGGCCGACGTGGACTCGCAGATGGACCAGGACGGCGGCCAGGACAAGAGCCAGGCCGACCGCCGGAAACTGGTCGAGGTCCTGCAAATCCCCGACCCCGCCGCGCGCTGGGCGAAACTTCCGCAGGTGCTCGACGTGGACCGCTACCTCTCGCACCTCGTCTGCGAACATTTCGTCGGCCATGTGGACGGCTACGCGCACAACCGGAACAACTATCGCATCTACCGCCCCGCCGACTCGGACCGCTTCACGTTTCTCGGCCACGGCATGGACTGGGGATTTGGCAACACCGGTCTTTCGATGCAGCCGCCGCTCGGTTCGCTGGCGACGCGCGCCGTGATGACCACGCCGGAAGGGGCGAAGCTTTTCCGGGACCGCCGGCTGACCCTCTTCACGAATGTTTTCCAGCTCGACGTGCTGACCAACCGCGCGAACTGCGTCGGCGCGCGGATGCTGACCGTCGCGCGCAACGCGAATGAGACGAATGATTACCGGCGCTGCCTCGCCGAGATGAACGGCCGGCTCGTCGCCCGCTGGCAGAACCTGACCAACCAGCTCTACAGCCCGCCACCCGTGCCGATAAAATTCGACGCCGCCGGCGTCGCCCGCCTCAGCGGCTGGCAGCTCCGTTCCGATCCGGAATCCGCGCCCGCCCGGCACGAGCGGATCACCAACACCACTCCCCGGTTGCTGCGCATCAGCACGACCCTGACGAACGCGCCCTGCGTCGCCTCGTGGCGCACGCGGGTGGACCTGCCGCCGGGCATCTACTCCTTCGAGGGCGACCTGCGCGCGGCCGGCATCGTGGCGCGGCCCGGCGACCCGGGGGTGGGCGCGGGCCTGCGCGTCTCCCAAGGCCTGCGCGAAAACAAGCTCGTCGGCGACGCGCCGTGGACGGCCGTGAAACACAGCCTCACCAACCCGGTGGACGGCCCCGTGGAACTGGTTTGCGAACTGCGCGCCCTCAAAGGCGAAGTCTGGTTCAACGAGGACTCCCTGCGGCTGGTGAAGCGAAAATAATCCGCCCGGCCGCATCCGGCCATGGCCCCGGAGCGCCAGCACCGCGCGCTTGTCACGCCGCCGCCTCTGGCCCATTCTCCGGCCATGCCATGAAACTTGTCCTGCTCCTTTTTGCGACCACCCTCGCCGCCTCGGCCCAGGCCCCGGACAGCGTCACCGCCGCCGCGCGTTCCCAGATCGGCCAGACCGTCACCTACGATCCCGCCTACGCCGCCCTGAAATATCCCGGCGGCGATGTTCCGCTGGAACGCGGCGTCTGCACCGATGTCGTCATCCGCGCCTGGCGCACCGCGCTTCAGGTGGATCTGCAAAAGCTGGTCCACGAGGACATGACCACCCACTTCTCCGCCTATCCGAAAAAATGGGGCCTGAGTCGCCCCGACAAAAACATCGACCACCGGCGCGTGCCCAACCTGCAAACCTTCTTCCAGAGGAAGGGCCTCAGCCTCGCCGTCACCAAAAATCCTGGCGACTATCAGCCCGGCGACATCGTCACCTGCACCGTCCCGCCCCGGCTCGACCACATCATGATCGTCAGCGACAAAAAAACTCCCGACGGCCGCCCCTTCATTCTGCACAACATCGGCCAGGGCACGCGGGAGGAAGACGCCCTCTTCACCTTTCCGCTCACTGGCCACTATCGCTGGCAGGCCGGGCCGGCCCCGCCAGCGGCCCGGGAGAAAAAGTAAACCTGCGCCCGCCATGCCCGCCGCCCAGACCAAATCCCGCTGGTCGCTCCAGCACCGCCAGACACGCCTGCTGCTCTACGTCGCCGTGCTGCTCGGCGTGGTCGCGTGGAAATTTATGCCGCGCCCGTGGCATCCCACTCTCACCATCGAGACCGGGCGCCACAAAATTTTCTCCACCGCCACCCGCGCGCAGACCGAGGACGTTGCCGCCGCGCTCAACCAGCTTTACACCGCCTACTCGAACCGCTTCGCCGCGCTCCCCGGCTTTCAGACCAATCACCCCCGGATGCAGATCAAGCTCTACCGGGACCGCGCCGAGATGCGGCGCATCAATCCCGGCCTGGGCTGGGCGGAGGCGTTTTACTCGAAGCCGTATTGCCGCGCCTACTATTCGGCGGAGGAGATCAATCCCTATCACTGGATGCTCCACGAATCCGTCCACCAACTGAACGAGGAGGTCGCGCATCTGCGTCTGGAGAAATGGTTGAGCGAGGGACTGGCCGAATATCTGAGCACCAGCCGGCTTCACCCCGCCGGACTGGCCGTCGGCCAGATCGACCGCAACACCTATCCCGTCTGGTGGATTGATGAACTCGCCACCAGCGCCAGCCTCGCGGAAAATCTCACCAACGGCAGCGTCATTTCCCTGCGCGCCCTCATCACCAATCGCGGCGGGCCAAGCATGAAAGAACAATTCAACCTCTACTACCTCCACTGGTGGACGCTCACGCATTTCATCTTCGAGAGCGACGCCCATCGCGCCAACGCCACTCGGCTCCTGTCCCGCGGCGGCGACCTCGCGGCGTTTGAGGAACTCATCGGCCCGGTCGAAAAAGTGCAGGCCGAATGGCACGCCTACGTGCGCGAGTTGAAGGCCGGTCTGGAGAAAGGCGACTCCAGGTTCTTGCTGAAAAGAAAACGGCCCTGACCCGCTCCGGCCAGCACGTCACGGCCTGTTCCCGTGGGCCGCCGGTTTTGCCCGCGAGGGCCATTCCGCCCGGTCCGCCGCCGCATCGGCACGAAGCGTGGGCGGTTGTTTTCCGGCGTTGGAGCGGTCAGGTTGGCCGCGATTTCCAAGTTCAGGAAATACTTCCCGGCGTCAAGCGCGGTCGCGCCGCCCTGGAAAACGGGGTGGCCGGGGCCGGGGCGGTGGGACATAAAAAAAGGCAGGAGCGACGGCGCGCCGGTCGCGCCGTCCTCCTGCCACCACCTGCGGACTTACTTTTTGGCCGTGCACTTCTCGCACGCCTTGGCGTCCTTCACGCCCTTGGCGGCTTCCTTGCAGCAGCCGTCTTTGGTGCAAGCTGCGCAGGCCTTGCCGGACTTCACGGCTTCGGCGGCTTTCTTGCAGCACTCGCCGGCGCTGGCGACGGACACGCTGAGGACGGCCATGGTCACGACCACGGCGCAGAAACGGATGACTGATTTCATTTGCTTTGCCTTTTTTTGCCTGTTGGTTTCGTTGCGGCCGTGCGTTCACACAAGCGAATGAACACCCGGCCATGCGCGGTCACGCGCAAATTTTCGTCCGGCCCCCCGCCGGTGGACCGAAATTTCACGGAGTGAGCCGCCGCACCCGGTAGAAGCGTTGCGCGCCGGGGTCGCCAGCGTGCATCACCTCAAAGAAATAATCCAGTCCGGTCACCACGGTTCCGGCCGGAAGCCAGTTCGTGGGCGACAGCGATTCGGTGTATTCCACCTGCCAGGTGGTGTTGAGCGGGGCGCCGAAGCGGACCTGCACATGGCCATCCTCATGGTCCGGTTCGACGGAGGCGATGTTCACGCCCGCTTGAAACCACACCGGCAGCACGGCTGACGGCGTGTGCACCGGTCCGCCGCCCGCGCCATTGGTGGAAACGTCCACCGCCTGGAAACCGACCTGATAGATGCCCGGCCGGGTGGCCGTGAATCTCCGGCCGTGGATGTGGCCGTACGGATCCGCCCCCGGCGCGCCGGTGGCCTGCGTCACCTGGAACAGGTTCGTGGCCGTCTCTCCGGCGTTGAGCGAAATGCTGGGCGCGGTCGTGGAGCTGGCATCCCAGAAGCCAAACTTTCCGCCGACCGGACCGGACAACAAACTCATCCGGGCGAAGACCACCGAGCCAAGCGCCGGCGCGCCCGCCACTGGTCCGCCAAAGGCCGGGGTCTGGGCCAGAGCGGTGAGGGTGATGTTCTGCTGATAATAGCCGGCGTACTTGCCGGCATTGGTGTGGTTGAGCGTCTTCACATAGCCGGACGAGGCGATGAAGTCCGCGCCGTTGTTCCAGTTGAGTTGATCGTTCTGGTTCGTGCCGACCGCACCAACGTTGAGATGCCCGTGATCCTGGGCGTGGAGGATGGGACTGCTGAGGACCAGGCCGGAAGCCAGGGCCAGTTGCAAAAGGTTCGATTTCATTTTCAGTTTTTGTATTTCAAGGGGTTCAAGGAGGATTTCCGCCCGGATTCACTAAGCGTGAAAGCGGTCGGGACAGTTCGTTGCGAAGGGTTCCCCAGAGGCGCGTCTCCACATGGCCGTCCACCAACAGGTAGTTTGCCCTGCCACCGTGACGGGTCACTCCGACCTGGCCCTGGAAGGCGTTGGGCGAATAGTCGCCGTCCTGTCCGGGGGAAAAGTGGAAGTGATCGCTGTTGAGATATTGGTCGGCGCACTCGGTCATGTAGAGCGTGTCGGAAGGAGACGGCACCGCCGTGGTGCGCGTGTAGCTCGCGGGCGGATCCGCGTCCTCCAACAGGTAGTCGTTGATCGCGTAACTGTAGCGGCGGGCCGTGGCCGGATCCTTCGGGCAGCGATAGACGTTCGTCACGCCATACGCTTCCAGTGATCCGACCCACGACTGCCCGGTGTGCTGCGAACGGGGCAGCACATCGTCGTTGTCATCCGCATACATCAGACCGGCGAGGCCGATCTGGCGCACGTTGTTCAGGCAGGCGGTGGCGGCCGCGCGCGCCTTGGCCTTGGCCAGGGCGGGCAGCAGCAGCGCCGCCAGGATCGCGAGGATGGCGATCACGACGAGCAATTCGATCAAAGTAAAACCACGCTTCATGAAACTGATCCCGGCCCGGAACAGACAGGCTCCGGAGCCGATGGGGAACTTGAGAATTTCGGGGCCGCACCCGCGGACGCGAAAGGAAACATCCGCCGCCAATGGGCGAATCACTTCAGGGATGGATCAGGCCGGCCGGGGAGGCTGGAGAAGCGGCGCGGCGCGCGAGGCGTCGGCCTGCTCGGGGACGGGGGTGAAATGCCGGATGGGTCCCGGCGGAAACAGTTCGCACGATCCGGCGGCGGTGAAAAATTCAAACTTGCTCTCGGTCTTCTGGAGTTCCTGCTTCCGTTCGGAGGCCTTGCCCTCTTTCACCATCTTGCAGACGGCACAGGAGTGTTCGCCGTCAAAGGTCTTTTGCAGCGCGACGGTGATGGAATCGGTTTGCGAGAAGCTGACCGCCATGCCGACCCAGGCGACGGACTGGAGCAGCGCCCAGTGCGCGCCGATGACGAACACCAGCACGAGGACGACCGACCACTGTTTGATGCGCTGCAGCACGGCACGTCGGTAGCAGGGCGCAATTCCAGAGTCAAGCCGCCGTTCGGCTGGCGCGGTGACGGCAACGGCCGGTTTCCCGGAGCCACGCCCGTGACGGAGTGCCGGTCTCCGATCCAGCGCGGGCTGATTTGAAAATCAGTGCACCGCCTTTGTGATTGCGTCCAGACTCCTCAAAGCTAGTCTCGCACTGTGAGCGGCGAAGCTTCCAACGAAAGTCCATTTCATCTCGAACCGAACAAGCCCGGTTTCGAGTCGCTGGCCCACAGCAACGGCTTCCGCTTCTGGTGGGCTTCCGAACTCGCGGTCATGCTTGGCTACGAGAGCGTGAATGGATTTCGCAAGGCCGTGGAGCGCGCGATGATGGCCCTGACCAGCCTGAACATTCCCGTGTTCGACAACATCGTGCAGGACCAGCGCGAAGTCGGCGGCAAGCTCGTCACGGATTACAAACTCTCTCGCTTCGCCTGCTACCTCGCCGCCATGAACGGCGACCCGAAGAAGCCGCAGGTCGCGCAAGCGCAGGGTTATTTCGTCCAGTGGGCCGAGGCGTGCCGGCTGTATCTCGAACAGGCCGACGGCGTGGAGCGCGTCGCCATTCGCGGCGAAATTTCCGAACACGAACGCACGCTCTCCGGCACGGCCAAGATGTCCGGCGTGATGGATTACGCCCTGTTCCAAAACTCCGGCTATCGCGGCCTCTACAACATGGACTTGTGGCAGGTTCGCCGGCGCAAGGGCGTGCCCGAGGGACGCTCGCCGCTGGACTTCATGGGCAAGACCGAACTGGCGGCCAACCTTTTCCGTGTCACGCAGACCGAGGAAAAAATTCGCGCCGAACGCATCCGCGGCCAGCAACCGCTGGAGCGCACTGCCGAGGACGTGGGCCGGAAAGTCCGCCGCACCATGATCGAAATCAGTGGCAAGCGCTCGGAAGATTTGCCACCCGCCGAGGACATCAAGCAGGTCCACAAGAAACTCAAATCCTCCCGCCGCGAGATCAAGAAGCTGGACAAGCCCAAGGGCTGACTGGCCTCTGAAGCCGGATCACCGCCCCACGCTGAAGGCGTTGCAGAAATTAGCCGGGGGTCGAGCGAGCACCGCGAGCGATACCCCCGGAAACCGTCCCCAAAGAAATCATGCACCCTGAAGGGGTGCGAGAAATCAGAACCGCAACTCCACGTCATCATCCGGCTCCCGCTCCGACCGCAACGCCGAGATGTGCGTGAACTTCCACGCGTCACTGACCTCGATGTTCGCAAATCCAAGTTTCTTCAACCCCGCCACGAATGCCTCCCTGTCCGCAAATCGCGATGTGGCCTCGAAGATGTGCAGCTTCCCGTCGAGCTTTAGGAGTCGCCACACTTCGCGCAGATAGTCCGCAAAGTTCGCGCCCATCAGCGACAGCGAGAACAAAGCCACATCAAGCGCGCCATCCTCCAGCGGCACTTTCGCCATGTCGCACGCAATCACATCATCGTTCGCCGCCACATGGTCGAAGCTATGAACCGTGTGCCGGTCAGCCAGCGCCTCCGCCACCTTCGCCTCGCCGCAGCCGAAGTCTCCGATGACGTAATCACTCCGCTGCTTCGCCCAGCGGATGAACTCCTCGAATGGCACCACCGTCCAGCCCTTCCGCGCCTCACGGTAGCGGGAAGGAGGCCGGCCGGGCATCGCCGGACTCTCGAAAACATCACGCCGCCGGATACACCCACGGCGCGCGATACGGGCGGCTGAGGAGCTTGCTCGCCTCGGGGTCGCCGATGATCTGTTCCTTCGCACCGTCCCAGTTGAGGCTGCGGCCCACCCGCAACGAAATCATACCGAGCAGTGGCAGCACGGAGGAACGGTGCGCGATTTCAATGTTCGCCACGCCCTTGCTTTTCTTTTCGATGCTGTCGATGAAGTCGGTCCAGAGGAGCGCCAAGTTGTGGCCGTCGGGCTGCTGGAGCTGGGAATCTTCGTGGATGATCTTGTCCTTCTTGTTCGCGGGATAAAACGTCCAGCCATCCTGCCAGCCGATGTGCAGCGTGCCTTTCGTGCCGTAGTAATAGGAGCCGACGTTGTGCTTCTCGGCGTGGTTGTCGGCGAACCGGCGGTGTTCCCAGACGCAGGTGAACTTCTCGAACTCATAGACGGCCACCTGGTGATCGGGCGCGTCGCTGGTCTGCGCCTGGTCGTTGAGCACGGCGGGGCCGCGTACCGGCCGGCCGCCGGTGGAATAGATGCGCTTCGGATATTTTTCCTCGCTCCACCACAGCACTTGGTCGAGCCAGTGAACGCCCCAGTCGCCGAGCTGGCCGTTGCCGTAATCCAGATACTGCCGCCAGCCGCCGGGATGGATGTTGCTGTTGAACGGCCGCAACGGCGCGGGGCCGCACCACATGTTCCAGTCCATGCCGTCCGGCGCGGGGCTGTTCTGCTTGGGCACTTCCTTGCCGCCGCCGTAGTGGGCGAAGAGCCGCACCATGCCGACGTCGCC